>DYTA01000010.1 GCA_020726205.1 Nitrosospira multiformis | reverse complement strand
GAAATTATAGTTATTATAAAAAATTTGAATGGTTTATATTTTTGCATGAAAATTTTTTCTAGGTTGTATTTAGATTATGAAAAAAGGTGCCTGAAATGGCACCAATATATGCTTTAAAATACTACTATTTTTTCGCTACAGCATCTTTTAATTGTTTACCAGGTTTAAATTTAGGTGTAATGCTTGCTTCAATATCAATTTCTTCACCTGTTGATGGATTACGACCTTTTCTAGCAGCTCTTTCTGCTGTTGTAAACGAACCAAACCCAACCAATGTTACAGTATCTCCATCTTTTAATGCCGAAGTTACAGTAGTAACAAATGCATCAATCATTTCGCCTGCATCTTTCTTAGAAACATCAGCACGTGTAGCAATAGCGTCGATTAGCTCAGCCTTATTCATAAAAAGCTCCATAAAAATAATTAAATATATATAATACTTACAGACATATTTATACCAAAGCTAGTTGTTTAAGTCAAACTGAATTGATTAAAAAAATGTTGTTCCTGGTTAAGTTTTTGAAATATATCTATAAAATAAAGTTGTAAAAAGTCACAAATGTTTGTCTTACTGGTTATGTGTTTTAATTATAGGTAACTTCCAATGGTATTTTACGCTTAGCATTCGAAAACTAATCATAAAAATTACAGCAATAAATGCCGACAAAGTTGATGGTAGAAAAGTACATAGTGAAATGTATAAAATACCACCAAATAATGAAACAGTAATATATAATTCGCTGGAAAAAACCAATGGAACCCTATTTGATATTACATCAGCAATTATACCACCACCGACTGCAGTCCAAATCCCCATAATAATAGCAATTGGTGCAGATTGTCCAAGAATTAAAGATTTTTCTACGCCTGCTAAACAAAATACACCTAAACCTATTGCATCAGTAATTAATACCATTTGATTTAGTCGTTTATTTGATAATAATTTTGGATTAAAATAACATAATATAAAAGTTAATGCGCCAATAATTAGACTTAGCCAAATATAATATTGAGTTTTAATCCAAAAAACTGGTGCACCTAAAATTAGGTCTCTAAATGTTCCTCCTGCATTCGATATAACAAATGCTAAGAGTAGGGCTCCTGTAATATCCATTCGCGAATCAATAGCTCTTAGCGCACCGCTAATCGAACATGCAATAACGCCAATAATTAAACTTACAGATAAAATAGAATTGATATGTTCAATAGTGTGTTGTGTAATTTGAGGTGTAATCATAGTTTATGCAAATCCATAAATTGAGAAATAATCTTGAGGTATAAATTTTCTTTAGCTATTGCAAATTGTTGATTAGTTAAATTTTGCTGAATTAATTCATCTAACAAAGTATTATTTATTTCTGTGACCAATCGAACTAAACTATTTAACTTATTCAACATTCTTTTATTATAAGTTATTTTTAGATAATTTAGATAATTATTTGAGATGTGTATAAATAACTCATGGTTTCGGAAACAGTCAAGTTGTTTTAATTTTTGTAATAGGTCTTGAGCATTTATATAATTATTTTGGCAAATTTCCTGAATTAATTGAGCATTATACATTAATTTAAGCAATTTTTTATCAAGAGTTAATTTATTTATTGATAACGATTGGTTGTTTTGAGCTAGGATTATAGCTATATATTGATATTTAGCCTGTTTAGTTATTAGTTGATCAATTATGCTGTTATGCTTAATTTGTGGATAAATATTAACTAAATTCGGGAATAGTAGCTGTAAATTATTGCTTTCATATAAAACCTGAAAAAATAGCGATGAGTATTTTTCACCAAGAGCTTTATTTAATTCATTAAGCACTCTCTCTTTACTTAGCGTTAATAGTTCGAAAGTGTTTGCCATTTCAGTCATAAGTAACATAGTTTCTTTTGCAACTGTAAAATTTAATTTAGCAGCAAAGCGTGCAACTCTTAATATTCTTAGTGGGTCATCTTTAAAAGCTAGAGAGATATGTCGAAGTTTTTTTAATTTTAGATCTTTTTGTCCATTGAATGGATCTATTAATTTTCCGTCTTCATCTTGAGCAATTGCATTAATTGTTAAATCACGTCTTGATAAATCTTCCTCTAAGGTTACAGATTGTGAGCAATTGATTTGAAATCCTGTGTGACCACTACCTGATTTTTTTTCAATTCTTGCTAACGCATATTCTTGATTTGTCTTAGGATGTAAGAATACAGGAAAAGATTTTCCGACTTGTTTATAGCCAGCACTTAACATTTGTTGTGGAGTTGCTCCAACAACTACATAATCACAATCAACTGGTTTTAGACCTAGAAGTTGATCACGAATAAACCCACCAACTCTATATGTTTTCATTGTTGATCTGCTGTTTGATTACCACTAGAATCTCCATTAGTATTATCATCATCGATAATGTAAGTGGTGTTTTTATTGCTAATTTTATTTAAGAAGTCAATCATATTAATTTGCGAACTATTCATAAGATTATCATATATTAGTTTATTGGTAGAAACTTTTTGGACATAGTCACGTGTTATTTTGAATGGTATTAATTCTATCTGAATTCTATTGTCTAAATTTTGAAATGCCTGTTGCCAATTATGTGCTCTTCCTGGACCTGCATTATATCCGGCACTTGCATAAATAATATTATTTCCAAATTTTTTGAGTAAATGTGATAAAAACCATGAACCAAATTGTATATTACATGAGTAATTTTTATAACAATTCGTAGAGCCAATTTTTTTAGCAATATAGCTAGCTGTTGCTGGCATAATTTGCATTAAACCAACACCACCATCAAAAGCTAATGCGTTAGGATTAAAACGACTTTCCTGTCGACTAATTGCCATTGAGTAACTAGATTCAATGCCAAATTGCTTAGAGTATTGTTGATATTGTGAGGTGAATAATAATGGAAAACTTAAACTTGCATCAGGGGTATCCATCCGAGTCGCAGCATAAATACCAAGCTCATTCCAACCAATGTTAAATGCATAACGACTAATTGCAGCCTTGTCTGCATCAGGTGATTGATTAATTATGTAGTGTAGGTTTTGATTAGCAATGCTAGTGAATGCAGTATTATTTATTTGTTTGGCTACTTTATATAAGTCAAAAGATTGTTGAATTTGATCTGCATATTTAGTATCTTTAATATCAATAGTTTCAATTGTTAGTTTAGCATTTAGTGGCGCATTTAAGTCTGCTTGGGCTAATAGAGAGTAGTATGTATAATTAGCTGGTATTTTTTCTAGCAATTTTTGCGCTGTGGTTTTATGTTTTAATTTAGAATCAGCATATGCTCGCCAATAAAGCCATGTACTTTTATTTTGTAGGGATTCAGGCATATTTTTAATTGTATTTATTACTGATTTCCAGTCATTAAAGTAAAGATATGTGCGTGCTTGCCATTCATATTGATCATCAGATATCCAAATCTTAGAACCTAAATTTATCGCTTGTTTGGCTAAATCAAACATTTGGTGAGTAGCTAAACTAGGTGCAATTTGATTAAATAAAAATTCTTTATTCTGATTAGACAATGACGTATTTGTTGATAATTCATTAAATGCTTGAGTTGGATATTTTAGGCTGAGATTGTTTATCCGATAAATAGTTTGATATGATGTTGCTGTTTGATTGTTTGGTATATTGAGACTAAAGGTTTGTGGCTTAACTCCCAAAGCTGTTGCTACTTGATTAAATTGTGGAATTTGATTGTTAACAATTAAATTATTTAACAATTGATTTTGTGCATCATCTGATAGTTGTTTGGAGCTAATTTGAGTTGCTACTAATGATATGCACCATAATGGCATTTTATTGGAAAGAAGATAATTAATATTACTCCGTATTTGTTGAGAGTTATTTTTAGCTAAGTTAGCTAGATCTAGACCACAAGTTTCATTTTGACTAATTTGATTGCTATCCAATTGATTGTATATACGAATATAATTATCCCAGTCTTGATTGGTGAAGTAATAGTTTAATAATTGATGGGATAGCGTATCGTGAAAATATCCAGTTGTATAAGCTTTGATAAATGAATTGGCTACTTGTGTGGATGATTTATTTAAATTAGCCTTAGCATTGAGATAATTAATTAATTCATTTTGCGGATAAGATTGAGATAAGTTAGCTAGAGTTGTTAAATCATTTTTATTAGAAGCTTGCATAATGCTGATCAATTGATTATTGGAGAAAGTGTTGTTTGTTGTAGCATAACAACTTATTGAA
This sequence comes from Nitrosospira multiformis, assembly GCA_020726205.1. Taxonomy (GTDB): domain Bacteria; phylum Pseudomonadota; class Gammaproteobacteria; order Burkholderiales; family UBA11063; genus Aquella. The sequence continues at coordinate 13,368 of DYTA01000010.1, read as the reverse complement.
ATTAATAAAAGTATTCCTGAACTTATCTTTACCATTAAATGATCCTTAAAATCGTCTGTGTTGCATCGCAATATTATACCGTAATTATGTGAGTATTTTGTTTGAAAGTATAATGGAAAGTTACTGGTGGGTGTGTTACTAAAATCTGATATAATAACAACTTTATATTGTTAATAATATCCGAGGTTACTCATATGTCTTTAAAAGATGTCAATCTTTCTGCGTGGGCCTTAAAAAATCAGCCACTAGTTAAGTATTTTTTAATTTTGCTGTTTGTTGCTGGCTTTTTTAGTTATACCCACTTAAATCAGCGTGAAGATCCAGACTTCACAATTAAGTCAATGGTTGTGACTGTTCAGTGGCCAGGAGCAACTGAACAACAAATGGAAGACCAAGTTGTTGATAAAATAGAGAAGAAACTTCTTGAGCTTTCAACTTTAGACTATACTTCATCACAAGTAAATCCTGGCTCGGCTATTATTACAATCAACCTAGGTGATACCATTCGTGGGCGAGATGTGAGTGATTCTTGGTACCAGGTTAGGAAAAAAATTAGTGATATACAAGCTACATTGCCTCCTGGTGTGCAAGGTCCTTTTTTTAATGATGAATTTGGCGATACTTATAGTAATATTTATGCTTTTCAAGCAACTGGATATAACTATGAGGAACTACGTCGAGTTGTTGAGGATGTTAAACGAGAGGTTCTGACTGTCGATGGTGTCGAAAAAGTTGACATTATGGGTACTCAAAAAGAACAAATTACAGTTAATTTTTCAAGTAGTAAATTATCTGCGTTAGGGGTTAGCTTACAGCAAGTTCTTGAGGCAATTCAGTCGCAAAATGCAGTTAGTTCTGCTGGAGTGTTTAATACTCAAGGAGATAGTATACCGGTTCGAGTTACTGGAAATTTTAGTAATATTGATGAAGTACAGAGTCTTCCAATTGCTGTTAATGGAAAGATATTTAGGTTAGGTGATATTGCAGACGTTAAGCGAGAGTTTATTGATCCACCAATAACAGAAATTCATTTTGCTGGACAACCTGCTATTTTATTGGGTGTTGTACTAAATAAAAATGCCGATGTCATAAAAACTGGTAAATTAATTGAAGAAAAATATGGTGAAATTAGACAGAAACTTCCAGTCGGTATTACTGATTCAGTAGTATCAGACCAGCCAGAAGTTGTATATGACTCCGTTCATGAGTTTGTGAAAGGTTTAGTTGAAGCAGTTATCATTGTTCTTGGTGTGAGTTTTGTCAGTCTTGGGTTCCGTACTGGAATTGTGGTTGCCATTTCTATTCCATTAGTCCTATCTGTAACTTTTTTAGTTATGCAAATTATGGGAATTGATCTTCAACGTATTTCGCTAGGCGCTTTGATTATTGCTCTTGGTTTATTAGTTGACGATGCTATTATTGCTGTTGAGATGATGGTGCTGAAATTAGAAGAGGGGTATGATAAATTTCGTGCTGCTACTTTTGCTTATACATCTACAGCCTTTCCAATGTTATCAGGAACGTTAATTACAGTAGCTGGTTTTCTTCCAGTTGGTATGAATGATTCAACTACAGGTGAGTATGTTTACTCTTTATTTGCCGTAGTTGGTATTTCTTTAGTTGTGTCATGGATAGTTGCAGTAGTTTTTACACCTTATTTAGGATTTCATTTATTACCAATTGAAAAATATCAAAAAATTGGTGAGGAACATGGTCATGGCGATGTTTTTAATAAACCTTTCTATAATAAATTAAAAGTATTTATTAGTAAGGTGATTTTTTATAAAAAAACTGTTGTATTGGGAACCGTTGGAATATTTTGTTTTGCATTGGTCTTGTTTAAATTATTTGTAGCACAACAATTTTTTCCATCTTCAGATCGTCCAGAGTTATTGGTAGATATGTGGTTGCCTCAAGCAGTGTCAATTTATAACACAGAATCTCAAGCATCAAGTTTCGAAAAATTAGTAATGAAAGAAAGTGGTGTAACTAGTGTTACTACCTTTATCGGTGTAGGTGCTCCACGATTTATTTTAACTCTTGATGTTCAGCAACAAAATGCAAATTTTGCGCAACTATTAATCCACACTAAAGGTGAGAAAGAACGTGAAATTGTATTGAAACATTTAAATACAATATTAGCAATGCACTATCCTGATGTTCGTGCTCGTGTTAAGCGCCTTGAACTTGGTCCACCTGTTGGTTATCCTGTACAGTTTAGAGTTTCTGGACCTAACTCTGATCAAATCATGAAAATAGCAGGTCAGGTTGAAAGTATTATGCGTCAAAATCCTTATACCCTTAATGTTAACCATGATTGGGGAGAGGATCTGAAGGTAATGCGTTTAAATGTTAATCAAAATAAGGCACAAGAAATCGGTCTGTCTTCTAGTAATCTTGAAGAACAATTAAATATGTTATTATCAGGTCAACCAATGACATATTATTTTGAGCGAGATGAAACAATTCCTATTGTGGCACAGTTGGATAAAACAGAGCGTACCCAAGTTAATAATTTAAGTAATTTAATGATTCAAACAGCTAGAGGTAATTTTGTTCCTGTAGGACAAATTGCAAAAGTTGAATTTGCTCCTGAGGCAAGTTTAAAGTATCGTCGTAGTAGGGTACCAACAATTACAGTTAGATGTGATTTGGTTGATGGTGTTCAAGGGAATGATATTACTAACCAAATTTATCCTAAATTACAAGAGTTAGAAAAAACTTTACCTTTGGGTTACCATATTAATTATGGTGGTAGTCTAGAGTCATCAAAAAAATCTCAGAAAGCAATTAAAGCTGTGTTTCCAATAATGATGCTAATAATTGTTACGTTATTAATGTTACAGTTAAATAGTTTTAAACGAGCGATGTTAGTTATTGCAACTGCTCCACTTGGAATGATTGGTGTGACATTATCATTGATTTTATTACATGCTCCGTTTGGTTTTGTTGCTTTATTGGGTGTTATTGCATTGTTGGGTATAATTATGCGTAATTCAGTAATCTTAATAGATCAAATTGAATCTGATATTTTGACTGGAGACACTCCTTATGAGGCAATCAGAATGTCGGTACTACGTCGTTTTAGACCAATTGTTCTTACTGCAGCGGCTGCGATACTGGGCATGATTCCATTGGTAAGTAGTGCATTTTGGGGACCTATGGCTGTTTCGATGATGGGTGGTTTATTTATTGCCACAATTTTAACATTAGTTTTCTTACCTGCTCTTTATGCTTGGGTATTTAAAATTCATGATTCAAATTCGGAGATAAAATAGTGAAAAAACTATTATTGATATTAGGAAGTTTCGCAGGATTTAATCAATGTGCAAATGCTTATGATTTGTCATATGCATATAATCAAGCATTAATCTATAACGCTGATTATTTAAAGCAAATTGCAAGTACTGATGCGTCACAAGAGCAAAAAAATATTGCACGAGCACAGTTGTTACCACAAATTAATGCTACAGGAAATATTAGCGAAAATTATTTTAACGGTTCTGGGGTTACTGCTTACTACCATCAACCGACTGTTGGAGTTCAGCTACAGCAAACTATCTTTGATTGGAGTAAATATTCTAATTTTTCAAAAGGAAAGTATGCTGCACAAGTTGGTGATCTTCAGTTAAATAATGCGAAACAGCAATTATTAGTAACAGTGTCACAAGCTTATTTTGATGTATTGTATGCTCAAGATACTCTGACTTCTATTACCAAAACCAAAGAAGCCTTAGAAAAACAAATGAATCAAGCTAAAAAGTCATTTGAAGTTGGTACTGTAACAATTGCTGATGTAAATGATGCTCAGGCTGGTTATGATTCTTCCTCAGCACAAGAAATTCAAGCGACAAATGATTTAATCTACAAAAAGAATATATTTCAAAATTTAACTGGACTTGATCCAAATCAAATACAGGCACTGGATGATAATATTCAATTAGTTTTGCCGAATCCTCAAAATGTAAAAAATTGGGCTAATTTAGCTGAATCTGGTAACTTGAATATAAAAATTGCAGATAAACAGGTTGCAATGGCAAATCAGGATGTTGATATTGCAATTTCAGGTCATTTACCAACCGTGAATTTTGTTGCAGGATATAATTATACTGATACAGCAGGAATTGATCGAGTAACTGGTCCAGAGTCACAAATTAATAATATCTCTAACATAGCTGGTACACCCATTTCTAGTTATGGAGTAGGCTCTGCTGGTGTTCAAGTTAATCTACCAATTTATTCTGGTGGTGGTGTTAGTGCTCAAGTACGTCAAGCTAAAGCTAACTATCAAGCATCGCAACAGCAATTGGTGAGTGTGGAAAGAGAAACTGACCAAGATGTTCAAAATACTTATTGGCAAGTGCAAAATGGAGTTAGTCTTGTAAAAGCTCAAGAAACAGCGTTGAAATCAGCAAAAACAAAATTAGATTCAGATCAATTGGGCTACCAAGTTGGGGTGCGTAATAGTGTTGACTTAGTTAATTCGCAAAAAAACTACTATCAGACTTATCAGACGTATCAACAATCACGTTATCAGTATCTGTTAGCAAGGGTTAAGTTACAATATTTGAGTGGCAATGTTAATGATAATTTTGTAAAAACAATTAATACTAATATTAAATCAAATTCACAGTAAGAGATTGCAATGTTACAGCCTGTAGTTTTTGGTCTAAATTATCAGACCGCCGATTTTGAGTTGCGTAATCGTCTTGCTTTTGCAAGTGAAGAAGTTCCAAGTGTTCTTAAGCGTTTAGTTAATTCTGGTATAGTAAAAGAAGTTGTTTTGCTTTCAACTTGTAATCGTACTGAGTTATATTTTGTTGCAAAAGATGTTGATTTTGTTATAAATTCATTATGTGATATGCATAAAGTTTGTCCACATAATATACGCAATCATAGCTATGTCTATTCAGGTGAGGAGTGTGCACATCATTTATTTAGGGTTATTTCTGGTTTAGATTCGATGGTGCTTGGCGAAACTGAAATTGTAGCTCAAATTAAAAGTGCGATGGACTGCGCTAAATATAATCAAACACTTGGTAGTTGTCTTGCTGGATTATTTCAGATGTCACTTAGTACTGAAAAAGATGTTCGTAGCCATACGGAAATTAACAATGTTGCAATTTCAATGGGGCATGCAGTAGTTAATTATGTCGAGCAATATATTGCTCAATTACCAAATCGAAAAGTTCTATTTGTTGGTGCTGGACAAATGATGCAGCAAATTGCACCCCATTTTCATTATCTACAACTTGATAAACTAATGATTGTTAATCGTACAGTAGAGAAAGCTTCTTTAATAGCTACTAAAATTAATGCTGAAGTAGGATCTTTAGAACAAATTTCTAATATAATTAATGAATATGCAATTATTGTGATTTGTTGTGCAAGCAACCAACCATTGATTACAGAGACAATGCTACAATTAGAAACTAATAACCAGTTACAAAAATTAATTATTGATTTATCTATGCCTCTGGTAATTAGTAATAGTTTATTTAGCCATAATAGTTTAAAAATTTTAACTGTTGATGACATTGCTAAATTAGTAGATATTGGTATTGATAGACGCAAGGCTGCAGCTATTGAGGCTGAAAGTATTATTGCAAATAAATTATCCGATTATCATGCGTGGATGAGAAAACGTAGTTTTACACCATTAATTCGTAAATTTAAACAGCATAGTGAGTTAATTAGAGAAGAAAGTTTATTACAAGCAGAAAAACAACTAGCTAATGGAGTTAATGCTAATGAGGTACTACAACAATTATCAACTCAATTAACCAATCGTTTGTTGCATAGTCCATTAGTTAATATTAACACTGCTGATGAAAATTTGCAGGATGAATTGATTGAATTATTTAGTTATTTATATGATTTAAAATTATAGAGGTTTTACATGAAACAAAGTGTTATTGATAAGTTAATTATTCTAGGTAAAAGACATCAGGATTTGTCAGATTTATTGTCTCAAAATGGTGCAACAGATAATATGGCTGAATTTACCAGATTAAATAAAGAATATGCAGAGCTGACGCCTGTCGTAGAAAAGTTTGCGCAGTTTCAGAAGTCAAGTGACGATTTAAAAACTGCAGAAGAATTACTTTCTGATCCTGAAATGAAAGATTTTGCACAGCTTGAATTAGCTAGTGCTAAAGAACAAATGGAACAATTAGAAATTGATTTACAGAAATTATTGTTACCTAAAGATGATAATGATGATAAGTCGGTATACCTAGAGATTAGAGCAGGAACTGGTGGTGATGAATCTGCTCTATTTTCTGGTGATTTATTTAGAATGTATTCACGTTATGCTGAACGCATGGGGTGGCAAGTTGAAGTTGTGTCTGCAACTGATTCTGACATGGGTGGATATAAAGAAATTATTGCTAGAATAATTGGTGCAGGTGTGTATTCTAGGTTGAAATTTGAGTCTGGCGCACATCGAGTACAACGTGTACCTGCTACAGAATCTCAGGGTCGTGTACATACTTCAGCATGTACGGTTGCAATTATGCCTGAAGCAGATGAAGTTGCAGAAGTTGCAATTAATCCGTCGGAGTTACGTATTGATACATATCGTGCTTCTGGTGCTGGTGGACAGCATATTAATAAAACGGATTCTGCAATTCGTGTAACGCATATTCCTACTGGTATTGTTGTTGAATGTCAAGATGATAGATCTCAACATAAAAATAAGGCACGTGCTTTGTCACTATTAGCTACGCGTATTAAAGACGCACAATTGCGCGAACAGCAGGCTAAAGAAGCTGCACAGCGTAAAAGTTTAGTTGGTTCAGGGGATCGTTCTGAGAGAATTAGAACGTATAATTTTCCACAAGGTCGTATGACAGATCATAGAATTAACTTAACCTTATATAAATTAGAATATATAATGGATGGTGATTTGGATGAAATGACTAGTGCTTTAATTTCTGAACATCAAGCTGAATTATTAGCAAGTATGGGAGATAGATAAATGACCACGGATCAAAAAATTGTTGCGTATTTCGATTTTGATGGAACAATTACAACTCGTGATACATTGTTACCTTTTTTGATCTTTGTAGTTGGTAAATTACGTTTTTTAATGATTACGCCACGTTTAATTCCTATTCTATTGAAGTATTTGTGTAAATTTATTGATAATGAGAGTGCAAAACAACAAACTTTAGAACTAGTTCTAAAAAATTATAGTAAAAATTATTTAGAAGTTAAAGCTCGTCAATTTGCTTTAACTAAATTAAATAACTATGTTAAACCATCTGTATATGCTAAAATTGAATGGCATCGAGAGCATAGTAGTAAGATAATTATTGTTAGCGCTAATTTGGCTATTTATCTTCGTCATTGGGTGAATTTTCATAAACTCGATGATGTTATTGCAACGGAAATTGAATTTGATGCCGATAATCGTTGTACCGGACAGTTACTAACCCAAAACTGTTATGCCAAACAAAAGGTATTACGGATTGAGAATTATTTAGTTCAAACAAAGCAAGTGTTTGATTATAGTTTTGGTTATGGAAACTCACGTGGTGATTATGAAATGTTAGAATATGTTAACGAACCTTTTTATGTAGTTGGTGAATTAATCAAGAAATGGGATGGACGCTAATTAATGGATGAGAAGAATTTAACTAATGGTTTATCAGCATTAGACATTAAATTTAATCAAGAGCAAATTGAGCAGTTGATTAAATATAAAAATTTATTACTTAAGTGGAATAAAGCATTTAGTCTTACGGCAATTAAAAATGATAATGATGTATTGACGCATCATTTGTTAGATGGATTAAGTGTGGTAAATTACTTTAATCAAGTTGCAAGTATTCTTGATGTAGGTAGTGGGATGGGGGTGCCTGGTGTAATTTTAGCAATTATGTGCCCAAATACTAATGTTGTTGTTATTGATAGCAATAGTAAAAAAACAGCTTTTTTATTACAAGTAAAGATTGAACTTAAATTACATAACTTCCAAGTGATAAATAAACGAGTTGAAGATTATCGTCCTTGTAAATTATTTTCGGTTATTACATCAAGAGCATTTGCAAATTTAAAATTATTTGTGAATTTGACTGAACATTTATTAGATGTAGATGGCAAATATTTAGCAATGAAAAGCGAATTAGGTTTGACGGAGATTAATCAGGTGGATAATTACACAAGTAACATAATCACGTTAGTTGTGCCTAATTTATCAGCACAACGTTATTTAATAGAGATGAAGCGTAAATGAAAAATATTATTGTAATTGTAAATCAAAAAGGTGGTGTTGGTAAGACAACCAGTGTATTAAACTTGGCTACTGCATTAGTTGTACAAAACAAGAAAAAAATTTTAGTAGTAGATATCGATCCTCAAGGAAACGCAACAACAGGTGCAGGGATTGATAAAAATTCAGCAATTAAAACTAGTTATGATGTTTTGGTTAATGATATACCAGTTAATGAAGCCGTATTAAAATCGCCAAGTTGTGGATTTGATTTACTTGCATCTAATCGAAATTTAGCTGGTGCTGAGATTGAATTGGTTGGTTTAGAAGAGCGTGAGTTTAAATTAAAAAAAGCTTTAGCTAAGGTTGCAAATGATTATGATTATATTTTGATTGATTGCCCACCTTCTTTAAGTTTATTGACGTTAAACGCATTAAGTGCCGCACAATATTTATTAGTTCCAATTCAGTGTGAATACTATGCTTTAGAAGGATTAACTGATTTATTGAATACGGTTAAATTAATGCAGGGGCAATTAAATCCTGAATTAGAATTTTTGGGTATTTTGCGGACTATGTACGACAAAAGAAATAATTTAGCTCAACAGGTTTCAACTCAGTTAGAAGAGTATTTTGGTGATAAAGTATTTTATGTCTCTATTCCACGTGCAGTGCGTTTGGCTGAGGCTCCAAGTTTTGGCGCAAGTGCTGTTGCAATTGATCCTGAATCAGTTGGTGGACAATCATATTTACGTATGGCACGAGAATTTATTAAACGCTTAAAAGAATTAAATTAAATAATAAAAAATGTTTTATCTATGGTGGTTAGAGGAAATGTCAAAATTTAAAGGTGGTCTTGGTAAAGGACTAGATGCATTGTTATCTGCATCTAGTGTTGGGATAAATAAAAAAAACTCTGTTGACATAGTTAATAGTAATGAACAAAATATTAATCAATTATATACATTGGCAATTGATAATATTCAACCAGGTAAATATCAACCACGTCGGATTTTCAAGCAAGAAGAATTGGATGAATTAAGTAATTCTATTAAGCAAAATGGTGTGATTCAACCTATTGTGGTGCGTAAATTATCAACAGGTAATTATGAGTTAATTGCCGGTGAGCGTCGTTGGCGAGCAAGTAAGCAAGCTGGTTTGAATGATATTCCAGCGGTAGTTAGAGAGTTTAGTGATAAAGAAGCATTAGCTATTTCATTAATTGAAAATATTCAACGGCAAGACCTAAATATTGTCGAGGAAGCACAAGGTTATCGTCGATTAATTGATGAGTTTAGTTTAACGCATGATGAGTTGGCAAAGGTTACAGGTAAATCACGCAGTAATATTTCTAATACATTACGTTTATTAAATTTAGATGAGTTTGTTTTGAACTTATTGTTTGAGTGTAAGTTAGATATGGGGCATGCTCGTGCATTGTTACCTCTAACTAATGAAAAACAAATTGCACTGGCAGAAGAAGTTATTGCCAAAAAATTAACTACTGCTGAAGTTGAAAACAAAGTATCAAGAATTATTCATGAACAAAATTATGGTGCTGAACCTGAGTTGGTTAAGAAACGTAAGGATCCAGATGTTGAAAAATTAGAAGAAAGCTTATCTGATAAACTGGGTATGATGGTTGGTATTAAACATAATCGGGCTGGTAATGGCAAAATTACAATTAATTATAGCTCACTAGATGAGTTTGATCGTTTTATGGAAATTCTTAATTAGTGCTTAAATTTTGGCAGACTTATTAGTCTGCTTTTTTGATGAGGTAATTTAACATGGAAAAAACTATTATTTTCGATATTGGTAATGTAGTAGTTGAATGGCAACCTGAACATGTTCTACGTAGTGTTTTTAGCGTAGCAGATATGCCTGATATGTTGGCAAAAACATTTCATTCTAATTTATGGGCAAAATATGATAATGGACTTATTTCAACTAAAGATCTTAAAGAGTTAATGGCCGAACAACTTGGTTGCTCAAATACAGCAATGGAAGCTTTATTACAGCATGTGATTATTTCATTACGACCAGTTCCTGAAGTAGTTGAGTTACTGCAACAACTAAAATCATTAGGATATAAATTGATTGCATTAAGCAATATGCCACAAGATATTTTTATTGCTTTATTTGAAGAGCATAAATTTTGGCAATTTTTTGATGATATTATTATTTCAGGTCAGATTAAATTAGTTAAACCAACTCCAGCAATTTTTGAATTTTTGCTTAATAAACATGACTTAGTTGCGACAGATTGTGTTTTTCTGGATGATAGCCAAGCTAATATTGCTCAAGCAAAATCAATGGGATTTAATACAATAAAAGTAATTAATTTTCAACAAGCGGTCGATGATTTACGTTATTTATTAAATATATAGTTTTTTTGTATTAGTATTAAAATACTGGAATGTTAATAATTCCAGTATTTTAATTAAAATTAACAATAAGCTTAGATTTGAACTACTTTAAGTGTATTTGTACTTCCAACTTTGGCAATGTTTTCACCCATAGTTGCAATTACTGTATCACCAGATTCTAATATGTGTTGTAGTTTTAAATAATCACAAGCTTCACGCACATGTTGATGAACCTCTGTTGAGTTTGTTTTCATAAAGAATGGATAAACACCACGGTATAAAGCCATACTACGTAATGCTTCATAAGAATCAGTTACGGCATAGATTGGCACACCACTAATAACACGAGACATCCAACGTGCAGTTGCTCCAGTTCTTGTTAATGCAACAATTGCTTTAGCTTTCATGTGATAAGCACTAAATAATGCAGACATAGCAATTGTTTGTTGTGTATTAGCAAAACGTTCATTCATGAAACTTACATTCATTTCACTGTCAGTCATTTTTTCTGCTTCTTCACATACCCGAGCCATTGTTTCAACTGCTTGTAATGGGAATAATCCACTTGCTGTTTCAGCTGATAACATTACAGCATCAGTTCCATCTAATACTGCATTTGCAATATCTGATACTTCTGCACGAGTAGCTACTGGATTTTCAATCATTGATTCTAGCATTTGTGTAGCTACAATACTAATTTTGTGCATTTTACGGCATGTTTTAACAAGCTTTTTCTGTAATCCAGGAACTAAAGCCTCACCAACTTCTACTGCTAAATCACCACGAGCAACCATTACACCGTCACTAGCTTGAACAATTGCATCTAGATTTTTAAATACTGCTTCTGTTCGCTCCATTTTAGCAATAATTTGTGCTGTAGAACCAGCTTCAACTAATTTACGACGAGCAAAAACCATATCACTAGCTTCTTTAGGGAAAGATACCGCAACATAGTCTAATTTTTGTTCAGCAATAAACAAAATATCTTGCAAGTCTTTATCTGTTAAAGCAGGAGCAGTAAGACCGCCACCTAATTTATTAATCCCTTTATTGCTTTTTAAAACTCCACCTTGGGCTACTAGGCAATGTACTTTTGTTCCTTCTACTTTTTGTACTGTGAAGGTAATTTTTCCATCATCAAGTAACAACGTATCACCAGAGTTTACGTCATGTGATAACTCTTTATAATCAACACCAACAATATCAGCATTACCTAATTCAGTATAGGCTGTATCTAAAATAATTTTTGCATTATTGTCTAGTGTAACTTGATTATTTTCAAATTTACTAACACGAATTTTTGGACCTTGTAAGTCTCCCATAATCGCAACTGGCATTGATAACTTATCTGCAATTTTACGAATAGTTGCAATATTTGCTGCATGAAATTCATGAGTACCATGTGAGAAATTCATACGGAAAACATTTACTCCAGCAATAATTAATTTTTCAATCATTTCAGGACTAGATGAAGCTGGTCCCATTGTAGCAATAATTTTAGTTTGTTTCATTTTGTTACCTTTTCATAAATTATTTTACAGGCTTAATTTTACACTATTCTGAATCATGATAATTTAATATCATTAAAAATAATCTGTGTAATTTAGTCTTTAAAGATATAAAATAAAATCCTAGAGTTTTTAGGCTCTAGGTTTTTATTTTATGATAAGTTTTAATTACTTCTTATCATTTACTGTATATTCAGCATCAATTACATCTTCTTTAGGAGCACTTGCTTCTTCAGAATTCGATGCACTACTTGGTTGTGCTGTTGCTTGTTGGTCAGCATACATCATTTCACCAATTTTTTGTGATGCAGTCATAAGCTCTTGAGTTTTAGCTTCGATAAGTTCTTTATCATCACCTTGAATAGCTTCTTCTACAGCTTTGATTGCTGCTTCAATTTTTTCTTTTTCAGAAGCATCAATTTTATCACCATAATCAGCTAATGATTTTTTCACTGTGTGAATCATACCATCTGCTTGATTTCGTGCTTGAACTAATTCAGCGGCTTTTTTATCTTCTTCAGCGTGAGCTTCAGCATCACGAACCATTTGCTCAATTTCAGCTTCTGATAAACCAGAACTAGCTTGGATTGTAATTTTATTCTCTTTACCTGTTGCTTTATCTTTTGCGGATACATGCAAAATACCATTGGCATCAATATCAAAAGTTACTTCAATTTGTGGTGTTCCACGTGGTGCTGGGGCAATGCCACCTAAATTGAATTGACCTAATGATTTATTACCTGCTACAACTTGACGTTCACCTTGCAACACATGAATCGTTACTTCTGGCTGATTGTCTGCCGCAGTAGAGAACACTTGTGATGCTTTAGTTGGAATTGTCGTATTTTTGTTGATTAATTTTGTCATTACACTACCCATTGTTTCAATACCCAAAGATAGTGGAGTAACATCTAACAATAATACATCAGTACGATCGCCTGCTAATACTGAACCTTGAATTGCTGCACCAACAGCAACAGCTTCATCTGGATTAACATCTTTACGAGGTTCTTTACCAAAGAAGTCTTTTACTTTATCCTGTACCATTGGCATACGTGTTTGACCACCAACCAAAATTACATCATCAATTTCAGAAACAGATAAACCAGCGTCTTTTAATGCGATACGGCATGGCTCAATTGTACCATTTACTAGATCATCAACTAAGCTTTCAAATTTAGCACGAGTAATTTTTTGTACTAAATGTTTTGGACCAGTTGCATCCATAGTTACGTATGGTAAGTTAATTTCTGTTTGTGAGCTTGAAGATAATTCA
>DYTA01000115.1 GCA_020726205.1 Nitrosospira multiformis | reverse complement strand
CAGGTAACGCTTCACCACGAACCCCACTTAAATCTTGAACATCAGCTGAGTCATCTGTATCTTTAGTTGGTGCTTCTTGTACCACTCGTTTTGCACCATTAAAATGCTGTGCCCAATATCCACTTAAATCTGAAATCTGAATATTTTCACCAGTTCTTGGGGATTGAATAAATTTATTACTGCCTAGATAAATCCCGATATGTGTATTTGAACCACGTTTGGTATTGAAAAATATCAAATCTCCTGGTTGTAACTCATTGAGATTAATTCGTTTACCTACTTTTGCCATTTCTGCTGCTGTACGAGGTAAGTTTATTCCCAGTGATTTTTTGAACACATAGCGCACAAAACCACTACAGTCCATACCTGTATCTGGCGTATTACCGCCCCATTTATATGCTATACCCATCAAACTAACTGATTGCAACAACATATTGGAAATTGCATCTTGAGATTGTTTTGATAGTTGTGTATTATTAGCTTGATTTTTTGAACTTGTATCGTTATTACTTGTATTATTTTTGGCAATATTTGATATTGGATCACTTGCGTTATTATTTTCATCTGCATATATTGGTGTACAGCTAAAAAATGCAAAAGTACATAATAATAATGAGTGAATAAGTTTTTTGGTATTAAATGTTTTCATTGGTTTTATATTCATATATTTAGTTAGCTAGAACTAAGTCTAGATATTATGTGATTAAATAATTGTATTATTATAAAATAATTAACTCGTTATTGTCGCACATATATAGCTTTTTTTCAATAAAAAACCACTACCAAGGTAGTGGGGAAAAATATGACTCTTTCTAATTACAAACTATAGTACATTTGCATTTCAATCGGGTGTGTTGTCATGCGGAATTTATTTACTTCATGCATTTTTAAGTTAATATAAGAATCAATCCATTCATCATTAAATACGCCGCCACGAGTTAAGAACTCACGATCTTTATCTAAGTTCTCTAAAGCCATTTCTAAGCTTGAACAAACTTGAGGTATTTCGGCTAATTGACTTTCTGGTAATTCATACAAATTCATATCCATTGCTTTGCCTGGATCAATTTTATTGATAACACCATCGATACCAGCCATTAATAATGCACTGAATGCTAAATATGGATTTGCCATTGGATCAGGGAAGCGAGTTTCAATACGACGGGCTTTATCTGATGCCGTAAATGGAATGCGAATTGATGCCGAGCGGTTACGTCCTGAGTAAGTCATAATAACTGGTGCTTCAAAGCCTGGAACTAAGCGTTTATATGAATTAGTTGTTGGATTTGTAATTGCATTTAATGCTTTTGAATGCTTAATAATTCCACCAATATAGTGTAATGCTGTTTCTGATAAATTTGCGTATTCTTTACCCGCAAATAAATTTTTTCCATCTTTCCAAATTGATTGATGTACGTGCATACCAGATCCATTATCCCCAACAATAGGTTTAGGCATAAAGGTTACTGTTTTTCCATAGCGGTGAGCTGTGTTGCGTACTACATATTTAAATAATTGAGACCAGTCAGCACGCTCAACTAGGCTACTAAATTTAGTACCTATTTCACATTGTCCTGCGGTTGCAACTTCATGGTGATGTACTTCAACAGGAATACCAAGCTCTTCTAAAACTAAACATGCTGCAGAACGTAAATCTTGGTGTGAGTCCATTGGTGGTAATGGGAAATATCCACCTTTTACACCTGGACGATGACCTGTATTGCCACCTTCAGTATTTTTATCTGAATTCCAAACCGCTTCTTCAGCATCTATTTTGTAGTGACAGCCACTCATGTCTGCACCCCAAGTTACTGAGTCAAAAATAAAAAATTCTGGTTCTGGACCAAAAAATGCTGTATCAGCAATACCGCTTTCTTTAATAAATTTTTCTGCTTTTTTGGCAATTCCACGAGGGCAGCGATCGTATGATTCCATAGTACTTGGTTCTACTACATCGCAAGTAATAAATAATGTTGCATCATCAAAAAATGGATCTATGCGTACAGTACTTACATCTGGAACTAATAACATATCAGATGCTTCAATTCCTTTCCAGCCATCAATTGAAGAACCATCAAACGGTTGACCAATTGCAAACAAGTCTTCGCTAACCGCACTTGCAGGAAGTGTAACGTGATGTTCTTTACCTATCGTATCACTAAAACGTAAATCGACAAATTTTATACTGTGTTCTTGGATTAACTTTTCAATTTTTTGAAATGCTGCACTCATGTACATTCCTTATAATAATTGGGTGAGAGTAATGAAAAAAACTAAAGTTGATATTGTAACTCATATTTTTGCTTTATACAACTTAAATTATTAGTTTTAGTTAGTTATTTAGCAATGATTTATTGATGGGTAATGTATAATTGTGAGCTTAAATTTTTATAAATAAATGATTGATAAAGAGTCTATGGATAAACAATACGAAATAAATAAATTAAATAAACGTTTGCGTGCTAATGTCGGCAAAGCAATTAATGATTATAATATGATTGAAAATAATGATGTTATTATGGTGTGTCTATCTGGTGGCAAAGATAGTTATGCTATGTTAGACATCTTAACTGGACTACAAAAAGCCGCACCAATTCAATTTAAATTAATTGCTGTTAATTTGGATCAAGGGCAACCAGGATTTCCTAAAGATATTTTGCTTGCATATCTTGAGTCATTAGGTGTTGAATATAAAATCATTACAGAAGATACTTATTCAACGGTGAAACGAGTTATTCCAGAAGGAAAAACAACTTGTGGATTATGTTCTCGTTTACGTCGTGGTATATTGTATCGTGTTGCAAAAGAATTGGGTGCAACTAAAATTGCCTTAGGTCATCATCGTGATGATATTTTAGAAACATTATTTTTAAATATGTTCTATGGTGGAAAACTTAAAGGTATGCCTGCTAAACTAGTTAGTGATGATGGTAATAATATTGTAATTCGTCCGTTAGCTTATTGTAATGAAAAAGACTTAATTAAATATGCTCAAGTTAAAGAATTTCCAATTATTCCATGTAATTTATGTGGTTCACAGCCTAATTTACAGCGTCAAGTAATTAAAGATATGTTGAACGAGTGGAATAAAAAACACCCTGGACGGATTGAGACTATGTTTAGAGCAATGCAAAATGTAATTCCATCTCACCTTATGGATACAAGTAAATATGATTTCGTTGGGTTAAAAACTACAGGTATATCCAATCCTGATGGCGATATAGCATTTGATCAAGAGCAGTTTATTGAGAATACACCTATAAAACTTAATTTGTAGTAACTAAATATTTATTAGCGGTAGGATATGGAACAAACATTTCATCAAAATAAAAGTTGGATTTATCGTGCCGTTATGCTACTGTCATTTAATGGTGGATTTGTTAATGCTATAACTTTTGAAAGTTTTTTTCATAATCCTGTTGGTTATGTAACTGGTAATTTTACTTTTGCTGCATCTTACTTATATGAAGCAGACGTTGTAAATTTTATTGGTACTGTTACTGCTGTATTTGCCTTTTTACTTGGTGCTATTCTAAGTGGTTTAATTGTTCCTCATGATGATTTTGTTCGGAATAGAAGATATAATTTTGCCCTTGAAATTGAA
>DYTA01000009.1 GCA_020726205.1 Nitrosospira multiformis | reverse complement strand
TAAGATTGCATTATATAGTTGTGCTATAATTTTTATCATTAATATCTAGTGAAAGTATTTAATGAAAGATATACAAAGAAAAGAAGAGAAAGAAGAGTTTTTGCCAATCAAGCTATCTACTAGAAATACAGCATTCATTATTTTATTAGTTATTATATTTAGTGTAATGGTATGGCTATTTATTACGCCGAGATTACATTTTAAACGCAGTGCACTAATATATGAAAAATCATCAATTGCTACTTCGTTGACTATTACAAGAAAATCTTATGGACATGATTCAATGTCAGGAGTAACGTCGATGTCGTTTAATATTCCATATTTATCAAAATAAATTTAGTTGATATGATTTAGTATAGAATTTATTTTTATGATGTTGAACGTGGTAAAATATTACTGCAAATATTTTAATAAAGTAAATTAATGAGAAAATTTTTATTAAGCTTTTTATTGTCAAATGTTTTTATTAATGGTTTTGCATGTACAACTTTTGCTAGTTTTAATGGTGAAAGCAATAGTTTTGTTATGGCTAAAAATAGAGATAATCGTCCAGACTCTCAACTTCTTGAAGTGGTTGCAGAAAAAAATAAATATAAATATTTAGCACTTTCTCGTCAAGATGCACCTGATTTTGTTTCAGCTGGAGTTAATGAATATAATTTATCGGTATTTAATGAAGTTACTATTGAGTATTCTAAATTTGCTGTTGGTGGCATTGCTGATGATTTTAGTAAGGATATTTTACAAAATTACCGTGATGTTTTATCCGTAATTCCTGATTTAGATAAATTGGTACAAAAATATCCAGATCCTGTTTTTTACCAAGTTTCTGATGGAAAGATTTTATTAGCGATAGAGGTTGGTAATAATCATCAATATCGTTATAAATTAATTAAACAAAGCGATTTTGTACATACAAATAATTATTTAGAGTCATCTTTGATTAGTAATTATAAATATGATCATCAAGAGCAGATTAGAAAAAATGCTAGTTTAAAAAGACTATATCGAGCTAATTTTTTGATAAGCCAAGAATCATCTTTATCATTAGTAAATATGCAACGAATTGGATATGATCATAATGCTGGAGTTAATGATAGTATTTATCGTATTGGTGAGGTAAATCAACGCAGTTCAGTTAGGAGTTTGGCTTTTTTTGGTGTGCAAATTATGAATAATAAAACTGCAAAAATATTGGTAAAGTTTTATACCAATGGAAATAATTATTCATATGTGTTAAATTCTGAATTTTGGCAAAAATATAATGAAAGATATAATATTTTGTCACCGCTTAATTAATTTGGAGCAATTTTAAATGAAAAAAATATTAATTATTTATACCGGTGGTACGATTGGTATGGACTATACAGAGAATGGATTAGCTCCTGTAGCTGGTCTGCTTAAGTCTCAGATAGATACTTTGGAGCCAATGAGTGGTGTAACTATTGAGCTTTTAGAATATGAGCAATTAATTGACTCTTCTGATATTCGTTTAGAGCATTGGCAGCGTATAATTCAGGATATCTCTGATAATTATGAGATATACGATGGCTTTGTAATTATTCATGGGACAGATACAATGGCATATACAGCTAGTGTATTATCATTTGCATTAAGAGGTCTAGATAAGCCAGTCGTTTTAACCGGTTCACAGTTACCATTAGTGCATAGACGTAGCGATGGTTGGAGTAATTTGATAGATGCTTTATTTGCGGCTAATCGTAGCGATTTAAACGAAGTAGCGATTGCATTTAATAATAAGTTATTGCGTGGGTGTCGCGCACAAAAAGTTAGCACTTATCGCTTTTTTGGTTTTGATTCTGTTGATGAAGAGCCTTTGGCTGAATTTGGTATTCAGATAAATTGGTTTAATAAACGTTGGCTTAAAGCTAATCGTTTTAGTTTTGCTCCAGTTATGCCTAAAGAGTCAAAAATCTTAGATTTAAGTATGCGTCCAGGATTTACCACTGAATTTATTATTGATACGTTAAATAATGCTGACTTGGATGCTGTAGTCTTACAAACTTATGGTAGTGGTAATATTCCAATTCATAATACTCAGTTGGTTAATGCGTTAAAATCTGCTGTGGAGCGTGGCATAATAATTGTAAATATTACACAGGTAATTGAAGGTCGTGTATCAAATGATTATGCTAGTAGTTGTTTGCATGATTTAGGTATTATTAGTGGTTGTGATATGACAATTGAAGCCACATTAGCCAAATTATTAGTATTGCGTTCTACTGGAATGAGTTTGACAAACATAAAGGCTGCTATGAGTGAAAATTTAGTTGGGGAATTAACTGAAGGGTGATTTTAATTGGCGCCTCAAGTAGGAATCGAACCTACGACCTGCGGATTAACAGTCCGTCGCTCTAACCGTCTGAGCTATTGAGGCGTTGTCTTATTTCGAGAACAGTAGTATAATCGAAATAAGCATTAAATGTCAAATAATTTTAATAAAATTTTTAATGAAAAGTTGTAGTTGAAATGAATAATAGAAATATAACAAATATTTATCTTGCTTCAAAAAGTCCACGTCGTCGTGAACTATTAACGCAAATTGGTGTAAACTTTGAATTGTTATTGATTGATATTCCTGAGAATGTTGGTGAAAATGAAAATTATTTGGACTATTCACGTCGAATTTGTATAGAGAAAGCTATATCAGCATGGCAATTTATGTTAGATAATAATTTACAAATTTATCCAATTTTGACAGCTGACACTGAGGTTATCTATAAGAATGAAGTATTGGGTAAACCAGAAAACTACGATGCAGCATTTGCTATGTGGCGCAAACTTGCAGGAGATGATCATTTAGTTATTACTACAATTACCTTAAAATATTTTGATTTTGAGCAAACAGTTACTTCGCAAAGTAGAGTTTTTTTTGATCAATTAACTGATGATGAAATTCACGCTTATTTGGCAACAGGTGATTATAAAGATAAGTCTGGCTCATATGGCATTCAGAGTTTTGCAGGGCAATATATTCAAAAAATTGATGGTTGTTTTTATTCCATTATGGGGCTGCCACTAAATGCTGTTCGTAAGTTACTTCTTGAATTGGATAGTTATATTGAAACTATCTAAAGTTTTAATTGCAGTACAAGATGGTAAAATTTATACTTTTGCGTTTAGTTTAGATAAATTAATGTTTGTTATGCATGATTCGCAACAGTTTACTAGTGAAACTATTTTTCGAGCAAGGATTGATAAGCTTAATCAACTGAACAACAGTGCATTTGTGAGTTATGCAGACGGTCAGACAGGGTTTATTAATTTGGAATTAGGTACAAAAGTTCAAAATGGTAGTATTTTGCCATTGCAGTTAGTTTGGCATGGAGATGACCATAAGCAGTCAAAATTGAGAACTAATTGGCAATTAGTTGGTAAATATGTAGTGTATAGAGGCGATAAACTTAATCGAGTTTCAGCTAAGATAAGCAACATTGTTCGAGATAAATTTAAAGTTTTGCTAGATAAATATCCTGGTGATTGGGTGGTACGAAGTAGTGTAAATGAGAGTACTAATTTTGATTGTATCACTAGTGAGATGATTCAATTATATAGCCAAGCACAATACATTCAAACTAATGCGGTTCATGATATGATCTATAGTGGTATTCCAAATTATCTAAAATTACTGCGGAATTTAGCGTTGGATGATGACTGTGAAATAATTTGCAATTGTTCGCAAATTCATCAAAGTTTGATAGCATATCAAGATATGTGGCAACTTGATATACTAACCTTTGATCCAAGGCTTAATGTAGAAAATTTAATTAATGATTATCAAAAATTATTAACTACGGTTATTGTTGAGACCAATAGTGGTGCGACACTTGAGATTAATCGTGTATCAGGAATTAATGTTATTGATGTAAATAATCGTTTGCAAAATATTTCCAATAGTAAATTAAATTTTTTAATTCTAGATGAAGTTTATCAACAGATTTGTTTGCGTAATTTGCAGGGTATAATTTTAATTGATTTAATTAAGAATATGACTCAAGAGCAACAAGATAATGTTATGGACTACCTAAAAAAAATATTTAAGTTTGATGTTAGCAACACAAAAGTATTAGGGTTTAGTCATAGTGGATTGTGTGAGTTAATTCGTAATAAAATTTAGTGTTTTTAATCTTTTATTTATTGTTATTGATATTATCAAGTAAATTAATTTCAGGTTGTAAAATTCATCTATTGTTTAAGAGTGGTTGATTTATTTTATATAGGATATTTTATGTCATTAATTGAATTTAGCGATTTTCAAAAAGTTGCAGGAATTAAATCGGAAGTGCTGATTTTAGCAGCCGTATCGGAAAGTTGTGGAACCAGGTTATTGTTTGTCGATGAGCCTATTGAACTTGGTAGTGTTATTGCTTAATTTATTAATAAGGAGTAGAAATGATACTTGGTAAAGATAGTGGAATTTATTTAATTGATGCACATTATGCGCGAGATCAATTAGCAAGTGTTTATTTGATAGAAGAAAATGGTAAAGTTGCATTAGTTGAAACAGCTCATACTAAATCATTAGAGTTTGTTCAAGATAAATTAGCTGAACTTGGACTTTTTGCTGAAAATGTTGAGTATATTTTTGTTACACATATTCATTTAGATCACGCTGGTGGTGCTGGTAGTTATGTGCAGGCTTTTCCTAATGCAAAATTGGTCGTTCATCCTAAAGGTGTGCGCCATATGATTGATCCAAGTAAATTGGAAGCTGGTGTAATTGCAGTTTATGGTGCAGAATTTGTGCAAAATATGTATGGTAAACTAGAGTCAATTTCACCAGAACGAGTAATTAGCGGTGAGAATGGCTTAGTCTTGAATTTAAATGGTCGTGAGTTGGTTTGTTATGATACTCCTGGTCACGCAAATCATCATAATGTTATTTGGGATATTAAGACTAAATCCGTGTTTACTGGTGATGTATTTGGGATTGGTTATCCAGAATTAAATGTTAATGGTGAAGTATTTGCTTTTCCTTCAACTAGTCCTGTAAATTTTGATCCGATAAAGATGAATCAATCAATTGATTTTGTGGTTAGTTTAAATCCACTAGCAGTGATATTGACCCACTTTGGAGCGGTATTGGATGTGCCAAGAATGGCATTAGATTTGAAACGTATGGTAGAAAAATATACTGCTATTGCCCAGAAAAATCTTGCTAGTTATGATCGTGTAATGGCGATTAAAACTGAGTTAGTTAGCTGTGTAAAACAAGAAGCATATGATTTTGGTGTTAGATTAAGTGATACAAAATTTACGGAAATCACCGATATTGATATGCAGTTAAATGCACAAGGACTGGATGTTTGGTTAACAATTAACTATAATTCAAAATAGTATGGAAAATTAGAGGCACATTCTAGTTCTTGATAGTTTCTAGCGTGCCTTTAACTTTTTTATTGTCCAACAGGGGATATATTACTAATCGCAGATACGGTTAACCGATTATAGTCTGGGTTTTGTGGAATTCCCTTGGTTTTACTTGTTGCCTTAGTCATCTGTTTGAGCATTTCATCTTGTGAGCAAACTTGTAATAAGTTAATATTATCAGCTAGTTGTCTATAAATTCTATTGTCTAAGGAATTAATTTGTGACTTGAGTGTGTCAATTCCTGGGGTTATATCTGGGTCTGGTTGCATATCAGGATGCATTATCCATATGTTTGTCCAATATTGTTGGATAAATTTTGCTTGATCCATTTGAATTTGTGCAAAAACCATTAAATCATTTGGATTGATTTTATTTTCTTCTGCTATTTTGTATGTATCATTGAGTGAATTTAATTCAATACCAGAGTCAAATATTGATTTTTTTTGGATAAATTTGTAGGCTGCAACACCTTCTTCTAGATTATTACGTTGAGCTAATAATGAAAATATTTCATTAAGTTTTTGAGGGTTACACTCGCTAGCAAAGACTGAGTTTATACATCCTAATGCGATAGTAATCTTTAATATAAGTTTTGTTTTAAAATTAAATTTCATATTAGTTCCATTCTTTTTAATTATTTCAATTAATATTAATTAATGACAAATTATACACCAAAAACATTCGAGCAAAATGATAAGATATTTGTTAAAATAAATAAATTATCATTTAATATGTTATCATTATGATAAATAACAGTACTTTTAAAAGCGTAAAATATGCAGTCAAATTTAAGTATGCTAGATGGATTAAATCCTGAGCAGTATAAAGCGGTGACCTATCTTGATGGTTCATTACTAGTTCTTGCTGGGGCAGGAAGCGGAAAAACAAGAGTTTTAACAACTAGATTGTCATGGCTAGTAAAAAATGGATATTTAGGCATAAGTGAAGTGTTAGCTGTTACTTTTACTAATAAAGCAGCTCGCGAGATGTTACATAGAGTTGGTCGTTTACTAGAGATTGATACTCGTTATATGTGGGTTGGAACATTCCATGCTATAGGTGTTCGATTACTTAGAACTCACTATCAAGAAGCCGGTTTACCTGCTAGCTTTCAGATTATTGACTCTGGAGAACAGCAAAGTTTAATTAAGCGTCTTATTAAACAAAATGGACTTGACGAGGAACATTATCCAGCAAAAGAAATCCAAAGCTACATTAATAATCTTAAAGAACAGGGGTTACGTTCTGTACAGCTTAATCCAGAGGGATTAAGAAATAAGCATTGGTTACAAATTTATGCTATGTATGAGTCGTTTTGTAATAAAGATGGTCTTGTTGACTTTACAGAGTTATTGTTACGTAGTTATGAATTATTAGCTACTAATGATGCAATCTTACGTCGCTATCAACAACAATTTAAACATATACTTGTTGATGAGTTTCAAGATACGAATCAATTGCAGTATTTATGGCTAAAATTGCTTGTCGGTAGTGATACATCTATTTTTGCAGTTGGTGATGACGATCAATCAATTTATGCTTTTCGTGGTGCCAAGGTCAGCAATATGCGTAAATTTTTACAAGATTTTAATGCTCCTGAGCCACTTCGTTTAGAACAAAATTACCGTTCTACTCCGGTTATTTTATCTGCGGCAAATGCGATTATTGGCAATAATAGTGATCGAATTGGTAAAAATCTATGGACGAATAATCAGCATGAAGAGAAAATTCGTTTATATGAAGGATACACTGAAGAGGATGAAGCTTATTTTGTTATTGATGAAATAAAAAATTTACATAATAATGGTATAGACTTATCAGAAATGGCTATTTTATATCGTTCAAATGCTCAGTCTCGTGTGTTTGAACAACATCTATATGGTCGAGGTGTTTCATATAAAGTATACGGTGGGTTACGCTTTTTTGATCGGTTAGAAATTAAACGGGTATTATCTTACTTGCGTTTAATTGTAAATCCACATGACAATGAAGCCTTTTTGAGAGTTGTAAATTTTCCAGCTAGAGGGATTGGTCCTAAAACTATTGAAAACTTGCAAGAAGTTGCATCGGTTAATAAATTATCACTATTTGAAGCTGTTGCTAGTTTGTCAAATAAAGCAAAAGCAAATCTTGGTAAATTTACTGAATTAATTCTTATGATGCAAGCAGAGAGTAAAGTGTTAAACTTGTCTGAAATCATCAGTTATGTGATTGAAGTAAGCGGAATACATAATCACTTTGAGTCAGGTAAAAAAGAAGATGAGGAACGACTTGCTAATTTGAATGAGCTAATTACATCTGTAGCTAATTTTAAAAGTGAAAATAATGCTAATCAATTAATCGAATTTTTAGCGCATACAGTATTGGAATCCGTAGACAATCAAGCACAAAATTTTGAATCTGCAGTTCAATTGATGACTGTTCATGCAGCAAAAGGTTTAGAGTTTAAAGTTGTTTTTGTTGTCGGTCTTGAAGATGGTTTATTTCCTCATGATAACTCTTCAAAAAGTGAAAAAGATGTTGAAGAGGAGAGAAGATTGATGTATGTTGCAATTACTCGAGCAAGGGAAAAGCTCTACTTGTTACGTGCTTGTAGTCGTTTATTATGGGGGAAAAGAATTTCTGCACCTCTTTCACGGTTCGTGAATGAAATACCTGAAGCATTAATTATGAATATATCAGGGGTAAGTACCATTGGCTATAATCAGTTTCGCGATTATGAAACATCATCAAGTTCACAAATAGCTAGAAGTAATCCAATTATGAATCCAGAAAGTAAAACGTCTCGTATTATCATTCAAGAACAAGATTTAACTTTAAAGATCGGTGACATGGTTCGACATGCAAAATTTGGTCAGGGAAAAGTGCTGCGTTTGAATGAAGATGGTAAAAAAATGACCGCTGAGATATTTTTTATTGGCGTTGGCAAAAAAACTCTAGATTTAAATATTGCAAAAATCGAAAAAGTATATTAAGGATATCATTATAATGAATAATCAACAAATTTTTAACTTTGCTAAACAATATATACCTGGCGGTGTTAATTCTCCCGTACGATCTTTTAATTCTGTAGGTGGTGCACCATTTTTTACTACCAGAGCAGCCGATTGTTTTTTATGGGATAGTGATGATAATCAATATATTGATTATGTTTGTTCTTGGGGAGCTAATATTGTTGGTCATGCTCACCCTGATGTTGTTGCTAAAGTTAGTGTTG
Source organism: Nitrosospira multiformis (assembly GCA_020726205.1). Lineage (GTDB taxonomy): Bacteria > Pseudomonadota > Gammaproteobacteria > Burkholderiales > UBA11063 > Aquella. Next base: position 9,428 of record DYTA01000009.1, on the reverse strand, counting down.
CTCTAGGTCGTGGTTTTTCTTTTGGAACACCTACTGAACTTGAAGTAGAGTTTGCTCGTAAAATTACTGAACTCTTACCTAGTATTGAAAAATTTCGTTTAGTTAGCTCAGGCACTGAAGCTGTTATGTCTGCAATTCGTTTAGCTCGCGGATATACAAATAAAAAATATATTATTAAATTTAACGGTTGTTATCATGGACATAGCGATTCTTTATTGATTAAAGCAGGTTCAGGTTTGCAGACATTGGGTAATCCAAGTAGTGACGGAATTCCTGATGAAGCTGTGAAACATACATTAGTTCTAGAGTACAATGATGTGGCTGAGTTAAAGCATGCTTTTGAGATATATTCAGAGCAAATTGCTTGTGTCATAATTGAACCATTTGCGGGAAATATGAATTTAGTACGACCAAGCACTCTATTTATGCAGACTATACGGGAATTATGTACTAAATTTGGTACTGTTTTAATTTTTGATGAGGTGATGACTGGCTTTCGCGTTGATTTAGGATGTGCTCAAAAATTACTTGGTATTGTGCCTGATGTAACTACTTTAGGAAAAGTAATTGGAGGAGGCATGCCTCTGGCTGGTTTTGGTGGTAAACGTGAAATAATGGATTGTTTGGCACCTCTAGGTGGTGTCTATCAAGCAGGAACATTATCAGGAAACCCAATTGCGGTAACTGCTGGACTTGCTAATTTAGAGTTAATTCAACAGCCTAACTTTTACAATAATTTGTCAAATACTGCAGAATTATTGACCACAGGTCTAACTAGTATTGCCAAAAATCATGGATTTGAATTTTGTGCGGATTATGTAGGTGGTATGTTTGGTATTTATTTCTGTGCAAATGTTCCACAAAGTTTCGACGAAGTAAAATTAGCAAATGTAGAATTATTTAAACAGTTTTTTCACTTAATGTTAGAAGGAGGAGTGTTTTTAGCTCCTAGCATGTTTGAAGCTGGATTTATTTGTGCTAAACATGATTTGGTTGCTATTGAAAAAACTCTTACTGCTGCCAATAAGGCATTTGCTAAACTTTCACGTGGTTAATGATGTTTATTAGTGTATGTGATAATGAATTAATTATTGATATTTATGTACAACCTGGTGCAAAGGTTAGCCATATAGTTGGAATGCATGGTGATCGATTAAAAGTTAAAATTAATGCACCACCTGTTGATGGTAAAGCTAACTATGAGGTGGTTGAATTTTTTTCTAGAGTTTGCGCTACGACTAAATCAAATGTTAAATTATTGTCAGGTGATAAATCACGGAATAAAAGAATTAAAATTTTGGGTAATATTGAATTAATACAACAACAAATTCAAGGAATGATTAATGAATAGTAAATTAGAAACAAAAATTGTCTATAATAAATCTCAACAAAAAGCAGAAGCTGCAATTATTTGGTTACATGGAATGGGTGCTGATTTTAATGATTTTATACCAGTTGTAAATGAGTTAAATTTAAAACAATCTGTGAAATTTGTATTCCCAAATGCAGATGTTATTCCTGTTACAATCAATAATGGATTAAAAATGAGAGCATGGTATGATATTGTTGATTTTGGTGATTTACATCGTGAAGTTGATGTTGAGGGTGTCTTAAATAATGTAAATCGTATTAAGGATTTAATTGAGTCTCTTATCCATGAAGGATTTTCTGAAGATAAAATAATTTTGGCTGGTTTTTCGCAGGGTGGAGTAATTAGTTATTATACCGCTCTTACATCTAGTTTTAATTTAGCAGGGTTATTAATTTTATCTAGTTACTTACCCGATACAACTATCTTGAATGTAGATGAAATGCGACATAAAAAAAATTTGCCAATTATGGTGTGTCATGGAAATCTAGATCAGATTGTTAGCATTGCGTATGCTAAGCTTGCAACTCAATATTTACAAGAGGTTAAGCTTGATTTTACCTGGCATGAGTACCCAATGGCTCATAGTGTTTGTTACCCTCAAATTCAAGATATTGCTATATGGATATCTAAAGTTTTATCTAAATAATATTGCAACAAACTACATTAGTTCGTTATAATAATGTGAGTTTATTACACATTTAATGGGGATTTATCTATTATGTCAAAAATTAATTCTTTGGTTATGGCGTTATGCTTGGGTTTAACTATTGGAGCGGCTTCAGCCGAAGATGGCGGAGCGTTCCCTGGGTATGTTGGTTCACCAAACTCATCAGGTTCAAATAGTATTGTTAAAACACAATACGGTGAGTGTGTGAAAGATGCAAATTATCAATCTAGCTACCAACAAGCACAATGCGGTGGCGCAGTTGCCAAACAGCAGCCTAAATCTATAGTTAAAAAAGTTTCTTTTAGTGAGTCTAGTTCTCAATTGTTTGGTTTTAATTCGCCAGTTTTGACTGTAGCTGGTCAACAGGAGTTAACTGCTTTGTTAGCTAAAGCAAAAGAGTCTGGTGCTATTGATGAAATTGATGTTAAAGGTTATACTGATACCATTGGTGGTGATGATTATAATCTATGCTTATCGAATGATCGTGCGAATGCAGTTAAAGATTTCTTTATGAGCCAAGGTGTTGATGGTGATACAATTACGGCTGTAGGAATGGGATCTAGTAATGCTCAAGTTTCAGAGGCGTGTATACAAAAATTTGGCAAAGACGATATGAATAAAATTGATCGTGTAACAGCTGAAGAGAAAACTGCATCTGTAGCGGCTAAAAAGCGTATGAATGCTGAATTAGCTAAATTTGAAAAAACACATAGTGAATTAGTTGGTTGTACAGCTCCAGATCGTCGCATAGAAATTACTATTGCACAATCTAAAGAAGTTACTGAGTAATACAATTATATCATTAAGTTTATATCCCACACCTTTGAGTGTGGGTTTTTTATTTTGGATATTATGTATCGGATTAATATATCATCAAATCGACCTAGTTTAGGTCAGAAAATAATTGCGACAATTGGTAATTTTGATGGCGTACATTTGGGGCATGTTGAATTACTAATGCAATTAAATCAAAAAGCAAAATCTTGTCATGCTTGGCGTATGCTAATAACATTTGATGTATTGCCACATGAGTATTTTGCTGATATTAAACAAAATTTACGATCGCCAAGAATCGGCTTACTACGTGATAAAATCGATCTTATTAAAACAAGTGGTTTGATTGATGAGGTTGTAATTTTGCACTTCAATAAAGATATTGCCAATTTATCACCTGATGCGTTTATACAGAATATTTTGCTTGATAAATTGCATATTAGTGATATGATTGTTGGTCATGATTTTCGATTTGGTAATAAAGCCTCAGGTGGGGTAGACGATTTAAGGAAGTATGGAATTGACGCTTGTGAATTTGCTGAAATAAAGTATAACCATGTTCGGATTTCAAGCTCATTAATTAGAGAGTTAGCTACAAAGCAAGATATTGGATTAATTAGAAATTATCTTGGACATAATATTCGTTATAGTTCACGGATTGTTTATGGTAATCAGTTAGGGCGTAAATATGGGGTGCCTACAATAAACTTGAATTTACAACGAATTCGCCCTGTATTATGGGGGATATATTCTGGATTTGTTTATATCGATGGTTGTCGCTATAATGGAGTAATTAGTATAGGAAAAAACCCAACGGTAAGCGATGGAAAAGTCTATAAAGTTGAAGCCCATTTACTAGATGTTGATTTAAACTTGTATGGTAAAATTGCGACCGTTGAAATTTTAGATTATTTGCGTCCAGAATTGAAATTTACTAATTTGGATGAACTATTTACACAAATACATAAAGATATGCAAGATGCAAGAAATTTTTTTGCACAAATTAAGGAATAAATATGGACTATAAAAATACTGTAAATTTGCTTGATACATCATTTCCAATGCGTGGTGACTTAGCTAAACGTGAGCCAAAGATGTTTGAAAAGTGGACTAGTCAAAATCGTTATCAAAAAATTCGTGAGATAAGCAAAGGGCGAGATAAATTTATCCTTCATGATGGACCTCCGTATGCAAACGGTCAACTACATATTGGGCATGCAACCAATAAAATTTTAAAAGACATTATTATCCGTAGTAAAACATTAGCTGGGTTTGATGCTCCTTATGTTCCTGGTTGGGATTGTCATGGATTACCAATTGAATTAAACATCGAAAAACAATTTGGCAAAAATTTAGAGCCACGTGATTTTCGCAATAAATGTCGTGAGTATGCCAATGGTCAAATTGAACAACAAAAAGCTGATTTTATTCGTTTAGGTGTTTTGGGTGATTGGAATAATCCATACAAGACGATGGATTTTAAAACTGAAGCAGGAATTGTGCGTTCATTAGGTGAGATTTACAAAAATGGTTATTTGTTTAGCGGTGTAAAGCCTGTTTATTGGTGTATCGATTGTGGATCTGCATTAGCTGAAGCTGAAGTTGAATATTATGATAAACAATCTCCTGCAATTGATGTTGCATTTAAAGCTGTTGATAGTCAAGCTGTGGCAGCAAAATTTGGAGTTGAGTTATCTGCGGATAAATCAGTTTATGCGGTAATTTGGACTACTACACCGTGGACATTACCAGCTAATCAAGCAATATGCGCAGGACCTGAGGTTGAATATGCTTTAGTTGAAACAGTAGATAGATATTTTATTTTTGCAAAAAATTTAGTGGAAGATACATTACAACGTTATAACTTAGCTGATAGGGCAGAGATTTTATCGTCTGTGAATGGTAGTCAATTAGAGCTACTACAATTTGAACATCCATTTTATAATCGTCAAGTGCCACTTATCTTGGGTGTGCACGCAACTGATGATGCAGGTACAGGTTTAGTTCATACAGCACCAGCTCATGGTATGGACGATTACATTGTTGGTATGAGGTATAACCTTGATTTACACAATCCTGTTGGTAATGATGGATGCTATATTTCAACAACCGAGTTATTTGCTGGAATGAATGTTTTTGATGCAAATGCTAAAGTAGTTGATGTCTTAAAAGAGCGCAATCGCTTGATGAATAAAGCTGATATTACGCATAGTTATCCATGTTGTTGGCGACATAAAACAAAAATTATTTTCCGCACAACAGGGCAATGGTTTATTGGTATGGAGAAACAAGGAAACAACGGTAAAACATTACGTGAATTAGCTAATAATGCTGTTGATAAAACTGCTTTCTTCCCAGCATGGGGTCGTGCTCGATTAGAGTCAATGATTAAAAATCGTCCAGATTGGTGTGTTTCTCGACAACGTCAATGGGGCGTTCCAATGACTTTCTTCGTTCATAAAGAAACAGGTGAATTACATCCACAAAGCTATGAAATTTTGGAAACAGTTGCTAAAAAAATTGAGCAAGAAGGGATTGATGCATGGTTTGAATTAAGCGCAGACCAATTACCTGAATTTAATTTAGCCGATTATGTAAAATTAAAAGATACATTGGATGTGTGGTTTGATTCTGGTACAACTCATGCAACAGTTGTTAACCAACGTTCTGAATTACAAAAAACTAATTTAAAAATAAATGAACCAGCGGTTGATTTATATCTAGAGGGTTCTGATCAACATCGTGGGTGGTTTCAATCATCTATGTTAACTGGGTGTGCTATTAATGGAAATGCGCCATACAAACAATTATTGACCCATGGATTTGTAGTTGATGGTAATGGTCGTAAAATGTCAAAATCAATTGGTAATATAGTTGCACCGCAAGAAGTAATGAATAAATATGGTGCAGATATGTTACGTCTGTGGGTTGCATCAACTGATTACTCTGGTGAGTTGACTATTTCTGACGAAATTTTGAAACGAGTTAGTGAATCGTATCGTCGTATTCGTAATACATTACGTTTCTTATTAGCTAATTTAAATGATTTTGATATTGCTAATGATGCTGTTGCAGTTAATGAAATGGTTGAGATTGATCGTTATGCTTTAGCTTATATGTCTAAATTGCAAGGTAAAATTGTCAATGAACTTTACCCAAGTTATCAATTTCATTTACTGGTACAAGAATTAGTTGGCTACTGCTCAGAAGAGTTGGGTGGATTTTATCTAGATGTATTAAAAGATCGTTTGTATACCTCTAAAGCTAATGGTCACGCTCGTCGTTCTGCGCAAACAGCGTTGTATCATATTACTAAATCCTTATTAGGTATGTTGTCACCAATCTTAGCTTTTACAGCTGATGAAGCTTGGGAAGTATTAGTTCATGATGCTGATGATTCTACTTTATATCATACGCATTATGAATTACCTGAATCAGCTAATAATATTGAATTATTAGCGAAATGGGCGAATGTTCAAGATTTCCGTAAAGTCGTATTAAAAGAATTAGAAGAAAAACGTACTTCTGGTTTAATTGGTGCATCATTACAAGCTGAATTAGTAATTTATGCCGATAATGAACTTTATCCAATCTTATTAGCGCTTGGCGATGATTTAAAATTTGCCTATATGGTCTCAAAAATAACTTTAGTAAATGGTGAGACAAATAAAGTTGAAGTTATAGCAAGTTCTAGCGTGAAGTGTGAGCGCTGTTGGCATTACTCAAGTGATATTGGTCATAATGTAGATCATCCAACAATTTGCGTACGTTGTGCTGAAAATATAGTTGGCAATGGCGAATTGCGTAAATTTGCTTAATGTGAGAGGATTAAAATGTCGTTAAAAAGATTGACTAATACCAATCGCTTTGGATTATTGTTTTTGAGTTTGATTTTGGTTGTAATAGATCAAATTACTAAATACATTGTGCGTAGTAATTTATCTGAGTATCAAATGAAACCTTTTTTACCATCATGGAATTGGGTTCTAGTTTATAACAAAGGTGCTGCTTTTAGTTTTTTGGGTAACCAAAATGGTTGGCAGAAAATTATGTTTGGCATAATCGCATTAATTGTTTCAATTAGTATTATTTATTATTTAATGCGGAAGAGCTATCAATTGATCGCAGGATTTGCATTTAGCCTCATTTTATCTGGTGCTGTTGGTAATTTGATTGATCGTTTAATTGCTGGTAAGGTTACCGATTTTATTGATTGGTATATTGGAAGTAATCATTGGCCTGCATTTAATTTTGCAGATAGTTGTATAACTGCTGGTGTAGTATTATTGATTATTGAAAGTTTGTTTTTTACAAAGAAAGCATAACTTAATGAAAAAAATTATTTTAGCAAATCCTCGTGGTTTTTGTGCTGGTGTTGATCGTGCAATTACTATAGTTGAAAAAGCTCTTGAGTTTTATGGTTCTCCTGTTTATGTACGTCATGAGGTTGTACATAATAAATATGTAGTTGATGGTTTAAAAAACCGCGGTGCAATTTTTATTGAAGAGATTAAAGATGTTCCAGAAGGGGCTATTTTAATTTATTCTGCACATGGTGTTCCTTTAGCTGTTAGAGAAGAAGCTGAAGCCAAAAATCTAACTATGGTTTTTGATGCAACTTGTCCTTTAGTTAGTAAAGTTCATGTTGAATTAAAAAATTTGTATCGTAATCAATATGAAATAATTATGATTGGTCACAAGGGGCATCCTGAGGTTGAGGGTACAATGGGGCAGGTAAATGGTCATATTCAATTAATTGAAAATGAATTAGATGTAGATGCATTACCAATTGCGAGTAATGCGGAAAAGGTTGCAGTTGTAACGCAAACAACATTATCAGTAGATGAAACAAAGTCGATTATTGATAAGCTGAAAGTTAAGTACCCTAATTTACGTTTACCAAAAAATGAAGATATTTGTTATGCAACTCAAAATCGTCAAGATGCAGTAAAAAAAATGGCGACTGTATGTGATGCAATTATAGTGATTGGTAGTAAAAATAGCTCTAATTCTAATCGTCTTAAAGAGTTAGCTGAAAATCTTAATGTTAGATCTTATCTAATTGATTTTGATCATGAAATACAAGGTGAGTGGCTGAATGATGTTGATACTATTGGCTTAACAGCTGGTGCGTCTGCTCCGGAAGTATTAGTAGAGGGCGTAATTCAAAAACTACAATCATATGGTTTTAATGCTATGGAAAATTTAAATGTAGTTGAAGAGCATATGACTTTTGCATTACCTAGTGAGTTAAGATAATTTTATTAAATAATGAATGCTTTAACTATAAAATATAAACGCATTTTGATGATTGCATTTTATGGTATATCATATGCATTAGTTCCTTTAATTATTGGAATTGTACTTGCATCAAATAATGTTAATTTGCATATATCTGGAGATTTTTGGGCAACGATGTCAGGTGTTTTATTTTTATCCAATGTATTTGGGTTTGGATCAGAGCGCCTTATTATGATTTATACTCAGCGGTTTAGATCTCTTTATGCAAAATCATTTAAAATTAATTTATTAAGCTTAATCAAATTTTTCTTAGTTATGTTTGTCATAATTGGTATCGTAACTTTAGTTGTTGATTTGTTTGTTTACATACTTTTACTAAATAAATTTGATATTTTGCCTCATGATGTTAATCATCCAATTTTACTGTGCTTTTTTTGTATTTTCTTTTTTATGACATCTCGTTTTATGGGAGCTTTTCTACAAGGCGAGGGTTTTCAATCTATTGTGATGCAGTATTCAATTTATACTAACATTACACGAGTAACTGTGATATATTTTTTGGTACATAATTCATTGTATTTTGAAACATTTATTGGTAGAGAATATGACTTAGTTTTTACTCTGTGTTTAGTCTTATCTCTAACAGAAATTGTTCGTATTATTGGCTATTCAATTAAAATAATATCTTATTTGAGTACGATTCCCTATCTGGATAATACCAATATAGATTCTAGCTGGAAAAAGCATCTTTGGTATTTTGGACTTTATTCACTACAGTATGATTGGTTAGTTGTATTAATGATTTTAGTTGAAATTTTTGGATCTTCTGAAGCAGAGCCCGCGGTAATTGGTTATTTAATTGGTATAATAAGAGTTTTTTACTTAATAGGTTTTATAACTCAACAAATTACACGCCTTAAAATTATGCAACTTTTATCTCAGCAGAAAGCTTTAGTAAGTTATCTATTTCATATTGCAAAGATTTTAGGTGCTATTATGTGTGTTGTACTTATTATAACATTCATTATAAGTAGTCCATTGCTTCAACATTATCATATTACGCAATACTTACCACAGCTTTTGATTTTAGTTGTGATAGCCGCTTTTAAGTCTTTTAGTGAAGCGGTTTTTGTTAATTTAATTTTGACTACCATTAGTAAGGTTATTAGTTGGTTTGTATATGGTTCAAGCTTAATATTTTTTGGCTTTATTATATGTATAATCAATGTTTCTAAATTTGGAATTAGTAATGTATTAGATAGCTTTATTATCTTTTACGCGTTAATTGCTGTTTTTGAATTAATTTATGGTGTGGTTGTTTTACGTGCTCTAATGCGCAACAAGTCGAACTATACCTTATTGGCTATGTAATAA
>DYTA01000114.1 GCA_020726205.1 Nitrosospira multiformis | reverse complement strand
TAGGAATGGACACCAAAGATAATCCAAATGCTTCTCCTGATAAACCTTACGAAAAGTTTTGGGAAACCAATAAATTTTCAGAAATTCCTTTAGCTGCTGTTATTACTATGTTAACTCAAATACAAAATCAAGTTAAAAACGCTGAAGCAACAATTGTAAATAAACTCTTAAGTTCTATTGGTGCAAGCGATTTTAAATTTGACACCATTGCTCCTAAAATTGTACCTCGCAGTAATTATATTGTTTCTGGTGATAGTTACGAAGCCGATTTATTTATTGCTGCTTTCAGTACTACCGATAAACCTAGAATATTAGTGGGTGCTGCCTTTGACTCAACTAAAGGAGAGTTGACAGGACAAATAGATTCAGTTAAAGTGGATAGAGGAGTAGGAAGATATGTTGTTGAAGGACCTGGCATTGGTGCTCATACATTTGCCGCTGTTATTCAAGTAAAAAATCCGGTAACAGGTGAATACAAAACATATCCTATTAAGCAAGGTGGAAGTTATAACCTAGAATATATGGTCGCTAAACCTCAAGCTGTAATTTCTCCAACCAAAATGAATGTATTGTATATTGGTGTGGATAATCCAATTGATATCTCTGTTTCAGGTTTTAGAGCCGATCAAATTAATGCTAATATTTCACAAGGTTCATTAGGGAAATCTGGAAATGGCTATGTTGCAAGGGTAAAATCCGTTGGAAAATGTAACATTAGTGTAAGCGTTAAAGATGATAAAGGACAATCTCGCAGTATGGGTAGTATGGAATTCCGCGTTAAACGCGTACCTGATCCTGTTCCTACAGTTAATAATCAAAAGGGTGGAAGTATTGCTAAAAACTTACTTATGAGCCAAACAGGTGTTCGTGCTACATTAGAAAATTTTGACTTCGATTTAAAATTTGATGTAGTTGGTTTTTCAGTAGAAGCAACTATTAAAGGTTTTCAAGAATCGCAAATGTCTAATGGAGCAAGATTCACACCAGGTCAAATTAGTTTAATTCAACGTGTTCCCATTGGACAAAGCGTATATATCTCTGATGTAAAGGCTAGAAAACCTGATGGAAGCACAACAAATATTGGAACTATTAAGTTTAAACTTCAATAATTAAGCATATGAAAAGGCTACATGTAATAATAGGATTAATACTGTTGCAATTTGGATTTGCAAATGCTCAACAAAAAGAGCCTACAGTATTAGATGGTATTTACGTAAAAGAACATGTTCCGGCACGTAAACCGGTTCCTTATCACCATTTGCGTGAAGCCGACATGATGTGGAGTAAAAAAATATGGAGGGTGCTAGATTTAAGAGAAAAAATTAATCATCCTTTGTATTACCCTGTTCAAACAGATAAAACTGATGATAGAAGAAGTTTGATTAGTTTAATTCTTTATTCTGTTGAAAGTGGAGATTTAGAGGTGTATGATTCAAAAGATGACGAATTTACAACTCCTATGACTATTGCTGAAATCGACGTAAAATTTGACGCACTTGATGATACAACATACGTAGACGATGTAGAAACAGGGGAATCAAAACAACAAGTTGTAAAAGGTACTAGGAAATTAGGTGAAATTTCACGTCTAATGCTTAAAGAAGTATGGTACTTCGACAAACAACGCGCAATGCTTGAGGTTAGAATTGTAGGTATGTGTCCTATTCGTTTGGCACCTCCTAAAGCTGCAATTGGAGAAGTTGAAGATCCAGATGAAGAAAAAGTACTTACTCAGTCAAAAGTTATGTGGGTTTACTTTTTAGCTTTCCGTCCCATTATGGCTAATCATGAAGTATTTAATGCTAATAACGATTCAGAAAGAAGAACCTTTGACGATATTTTCTTTAAACGAAGATTTAGTAGTTATATTTATCAAGAAACTAACGTGTATGATAACCGTATTATTGGTGAATATCGCTACGGTTTAGATGCCTTGTTAGAATCTGAAAAAATTAAAGATTGGATGTTTAAAGTAGAACACGATTTGTGGGAATTTTAAAAAATATTTTAAAAGCCCGACTTAGTGTCGGGCTTTTTTATTTATGATAAACCATAAGAAAGAAATCAAACAAATGCAAGTAAGGTTTAAATTGCTTGACGCATTTAAGAACATTAGATATTTTTCTACAACTCGGTTTTATGAAGGTTATGTGTTTAATCCCGGCTTTGTGAATCATATAAACAAAAATCTAACTGTTAACGACAGAACAAAACTGTCACATATTTACAACATACCACTTTCTTCATTTGTTTTTGGTAATCAAACTCATAGCGACCATATTACTCATATTAATGCAAAGGATAAAGGAAAAGGGCTTTATCGAAAAGAAGATGCTGTTGCTAATAATGATGCTTTTATTTGCACTGAACCAGATATTTGTCCTGTAGTGTTTTCAGCAGATTGTGTACCCATAATACTATTTGATCCCATTAATAGTTATACAGCGGTAATTCACTCCGGTTGGAGAGGAACATTAAATGAAATTTTACTAAAAACAATTTCAAAACTAAATCAACTAGGTTCAAACTCCTCTGATATAATTTGTTGTAATGGGCCATCTGCAGGACCTTGTTGCTACGAAGTAAAAGATGATGTTTTCCAATTATTTAACGACAAGTATCCACATCTTCATGAGTTAATACTTACTCCCTTTAATAATCAATGGAAATTAAATTTATGGGAACTTTTAAAATATCAAGCGCTTTCGTCAGGTATTTTACAAAAGAATATTGAAATAAGTGAGATTTGTACTATGTGTAATTCATCCTTGTTTCACTCTGCGAGGATTCATAAAGACAAGTCAGGTCGAAACGCAACAGGAATTTATTTAATTCCTGATAATTTTTAAACCATTAACGTATTTTAAAATATCCATTAACATATATTTTGTATCTTATTTGGAATCGCTCTAAATTATGTCGTATTTTTGCATAAAAATTAAATTATGAAATCAATTATTATTACAATTTTAGCATGTTTGCCATTTTTATCCTTTTCGCAGACTAAAAATTATACTGTAGATGCAGAAAAATCTCAACTAATTTGGACTGCAAATAAAGTTGGAGGAGCCATACAGGAAATATATCGTTAAAATCGGGTCAGTTTGAAATAAATGACCAATTAATAGTAAAAGGAAAATTTATTATTGATATGAATACAATTACTAATGTAACTACCACAACAACTACAACTACCCAAACTCCTGCTCAAACATCTCAAACAACAACTCAAACGACTACAAATCAAACCCCGGCAGTTACTACACAAACACAAGTTCAAACACAACCCAACACGACTAACACTTCAAATACTCAAACCACCAATTTTTCTCAAACCACAAATATGAGTCCTACCGGAGTTTCTACCACAGTAGTTGATCCTGAAACCGGCGAAACTATTAATATGTCAATTGGCTTAAATATTACCGGAACCGGAACTGCTACAACAACTCAATCGCAAACCGTCACCACAACTACCACAACAACTACAAGTGGCGGTACAATTGAACATCGTCCTAATCAAGTAACGAATCCTCAAATTCAAGAAAAACCAAAACCTGTTGAAAATAAGCCTACTCATTATGTAATGCCCGGATATAACGGAAAAATTGGATGTCCATGGCCTATGCAACAAAATGATTTTAGCGATGCCAAAAATTCTATAAATTCTAAAACTTTCGAGGATAGCAAACTTACTATAGCCAAACAAGTTACTTCTAACGGAACTTACTTTAAACTTTTCAGGTTTTACAGGCGATTGCTCTGAAAATAG
>DYTA01000113.1 GCA_020726205.1 Nitrosospira multiformis | reverse complement strand
TATAATTTACCACGTGGTAAATTTGGCTGAGTTTTAAAACGTTTATGCATCCATAAATATTGACTAGGATGTTTCATTATCATGCTTTCTATTTTGTGGTTCATAGATGTAATATCATCATGTAAATTTCCAGTTGGATAATTTTCCCATGCTTCACTAAATTCAACAACATAGCTATCTTCTTCAAGATAAGTTGCCATTGAAATTACTACCGCATCAGATAGTTTTAAAATTTTTGGAAGCGTGTCAAGAGTCGCACAAAATTCATGAGCAAAAAACGGTACATATATAGAGCTTTTTTCATCCATATCTTGGTCTGGTAAATAATAAAATGGTAGTTTATTCAACTTCATTTTTTTGACAATATTACGTAACCCTTCCTGACGTGAAAATACCTCACCACCATTTAACTTCATAAATCTAGTTCTAGCATCCTTAACCCTTTCAGACAAATATTCATTTCTCTGGTGGGAGAACATTGTATAACCAGAAATATCAATCGTAGATCTATTACCGCCTAAATCAAGCGCTAAAAAATGAGGAGCCAACAATATAATTGGTCTATTTTTATAATATTTTTGCAAATTTTCCATACCACGATAAGTTATTAAACGTTCCATACGTTGTTTACTTGCACCAAAGAGTAAACCATAACTTAACCCAATTGTAAATAATTCAGCAAAATGTTGTTTTAATATTAACTCTCGTTCAAATGGTGTTTTATCAGGAAAACAAAGCTTTAAATTAACCAACCCAACATTTCGTCTTTTCTTCATAACTCTATAAGCTATAGATCCCAAAAATTTACCAATTTTTTTACTAATAGGCAAAGGTATCCAGCTTAATAGCTGTAATACATAAATAGCTAAATTAATTACTAGTTTATTCAACATAATTTTCTTCCAAAAAGGTGAGAAAGATAGTTGATGCTAATAACTAACAATTTCACGAATTATAATAGTATAACTACAATTTTGGTTTTGCGTTATTCGGATGTCTAAATCTATCATATGACCAGTAGTACTGCTCTGGAGCTTCTCTAACTAATCGCTCAATTTCAAGGTATAACTCTTGCATAATAGCATGAGTATCATTTTCTATGGGATTAAATGGAATACATTTAGAACTAAAACCAGTCTTTGTTCTCAAGTTCTGCACAATAACTACATGAGTATTGGGCATTTGACAAATTTTTGCTGCTAACGAAGTAGCATAAACATCTTGTCCAAAAAACTTAACCCACTCACCATCACCCCCAGAAGCAACATTATCTGGTAATATTCCAATACACCCTCCAGCTTTAAGATGCTTCATCAAACTAATTACACCTTTACGATTAGTCGGGACAGGTGTAATATTTGCCTCTCGTCTACCATTTAGCATTATTTGCTCTATCACATTATCCTTAGATGGTTTATATAATATTTGGATATTCATCGGCAAATTATAAGCAAAATATTTTACAGCAACTTCAAAATTTCCAATATGCGGAGTTAAAAATACAACATTTTGACCATTTTCAATTAACTTTTTTACCGCATAAAAAGACTCATCTACTTGAGAGAGTTTCTCAATTTTTTTTCGATCATGAGACCATGCAATTAATGCAGCCTCAACCAAAGTCATACCTAAAGACTTAGCTGTTGCAATTGTTAAATCGGATACGGTATCTATTGTTGCAAGCCCTGTTATTAGTAGATTGTGTGGTAATCTTTTCGCTGACTTTTTCGAAAGTTTTAATGATATTAATCCAATTACCCCACCTAACCAGCGAATGGCAGGTAGTGGCAACTTGGATAAAATAAACAACAAACTGTGCAGAATTAATTTCTTCATTATCCCAAATCATCAAAATTAAATAACTCCTGATTTTATCATATCAATCTAACCTAATTTAGTGCAAATATCAATAAAATTAGGGGTAATAACTATTACCCCTATCAATTTATAAATTTTCAACCAATGTAAAACTTATATTAACCAAACATTATTCGGCTACCAATTATTATAAATATAAAGCCAATTATTATATTAATCATTCGCTCTTTTCTCAAATATGCATCTTGAATTTTAGAATAACTTAAAATATAAGCAACAAAACTAAACCAAACTAATGCCATAAGCGCTTGCCCAATTACAATAGCAAAATTAGTAGCAAGGCTTGGGTGTTGTTGCTCGGTATAAGTAAGAATAGCAATTACTAATGTATATAATTTAGGATTAAAAACATTTGTCATTAATCCAGCTCTAAAATAAGTCGCTAATCCTGAAACATTTACCTTTTCAGCAACCACATGATTATGTGTAGTTCTATTCCTTATACTCATAAAACCAATATATACTAAGTATGCACCGCAGATAAGACTCATTATTCCTTTAATGATATGATAAGTAAATAATACTTTAAGACCAAACATCACAATAGTAAAAGAAATCAAGCAACCGCTAGCTACACCTAATGCCGAGACAATACCAGCTTTACGACCAAAGCTCAATGAGTTGCGTAAGACCATAACAAAATCAGGTCCTGGGGAAATTAGTGCTAATAACAAGACAAACATAGTCTTAATAAATAAATCAAAATCAATTAACATCTTTATCCTTTATTGAGTTTATTTCGCCATGTTCAATAGGCTTAAATAATACTCTAAATAACAACCCACCACATAAAATACAAATACTACCAACCAAAATAGGTAATCTAGAATGATGACTTGCAATATACCCCGCTAAAACAGCTGGAATAGCTTGAGCCATAGCATTTGCACTAGAATTAATCCCCATTGCTTCACCTCTAATATTATGTGGTGTTACACGTGTAATTAATGCAGAACTAAATGACATGTTTAAAGCATTAAATGTTGCCATAAATGGTGGAATAAAATAAATCCAAGACGAATGTTGGTCTGGAATTAAATAATAGCACAATAAACAAATAGCAGAACCTAGTAATGAATAGCGTAAAACCTTATAATCTGCAACTTTACCTGATAATCTACGAACCACAACACCTTGTGCAACAATAATCATAATTCCAATATAAGCATAAAAATTACCGATTTTGCCCTGAGTAAATCCAAATTTTTCTGCTAAAACAACACCCCAAAAAGTAGTAAAGAACGTAAAGCCTGCATTAAATAGAAATGTTGCTGGAATAATATTTTTTAATCCACTAGTTGTAAATGCTTTAACAATGTTATGGATTGGCTTAGTTATATCAATACGCTTATCACTACGAACTTTTAATGTTTCTGGTAAAAATTTTAATACTAAAAAAACATTAATCACACTAAATGCGGCAGCAAACCAAAAAGGTGTTGCAACATTAAACCAACTAACTAGCTCATGATCGGATAATTTACCACCAATAAATGGACCAATAATAAAACCAAGTCCAAATGCCATGCCAATTAATCCAAAATTTTTAGCTCTACTTTGTGGGCTACTAATATCACCAATTACGGCTTGGGCAACAGAAATATTTCCGCCAGAAGCACCATCCAATGCTCTTGCAACAAACATTAGCGGAATATTTTTTGTCAAAACAGCAAATGCAAATAATAAATAAGAAAATGCTGTACCACTAATAGACAACGCAAGAACTCTTCTCCGTCCATAACGGTCTGCTAACTGCCCCAAAATAGGAGCACAAAAAAATTGAGCTAATGGAAAGCTAGTCATTAACCATCCCAGCATAATAAAACCTTGAGCGGTAGTCCAACTATCAGGAGTAACCCTAAATTGTGAAGTAGGAACTACAAGCATTGGAAATACAGGAATTAAAATCCCGATACCAAGCATGTCTATTAAAATAGTTAAAAATATTGTCCACAATATTTTCTTATTTGAGTGAATTATC
>DYTA01000112.1 GCA_020726205.1 Nitrosospira multiformis | reverse complement strand
AATGCATATAATAACTCAATTAGAGGATATGCAATCAGCAAAGATAGATTAATAATTATACCCATCAAAACCATATGTGTTTTATGAACAGCATTAAATTTATCAGGCTCTTTAGTTGAGTGAAAGCGTACAATATCAGGCAAAAGAGGAGCAGTTACAATATTAGTAACAGTCGTCCATAAATTACTCAATGTTCTCATTGTTGAATACACAGGTACCATTGCTGGTCCCAACATTGCAGATACTAACAGAACTAAACCACTATTACCAAATTGTTGCACCATTCCATTTATCGTCATTGGAGTAGAATTATATATTTCTCGAATACCAACACTAAAACTAGCTCCTTGTAACCACGGAAAATATTGTGGTAACTTATGCTTAATATAAAAAGCAGAAGTAAGATAAACAAATGCCTGAGCCCCTGCAAAGAAAATAGCTGTACTAAAAATACTAAATTGATAATAAGCAGAAATAAAAATCGCTAAACTTTGTGAAAATTGCAACAAAAGCATCCACCAAAGTAACTGATATAACATACCAACAGGTATCAAAAAACGATGTAAAATTCCAATATATGACCCGCTTAATATCCATGTGATACTCATTATTACCAAGCCTAACATAGCTTGCCGAGTAGTAATATTTGCATCATGAGTATCGACGAGCAAGTTCATACTATGTGTTAGATACAAAATTAACACAATAATAATTTGTAATGATCCAAGTAAAATAACTCCCCACACTGCGGAAGCCATAACTTGACGCATTTTTACTTGATCTTTGTGATATAAAATATTTAACTTATTACCTACAAACGAAGTAAAGCCTCCATCTATAGTACGCAACATTGTATATGCAGCAGATATAGCTAACCAAGTACCGAATGTACTTTTACCCCAATAACGCAGACAAATTGGTACAGTGATTAACTGTAAAATAATTGACAAACCAGTCGAAAGAAACGAAACTGCAGTAGTTTTTAAAACACGGTGTTCTATTTTATTTGATTTTGACATATTAAATCTATTTACTTTAAAAAACTCAAATATAATTGATAGTATTGTTTAGATACTGATGAAGGAGTAAATCTAGCAATATTTTCACGACCATCATCAATTAGCTTTTCACGAAAACTAGCATCTGCAATGATTTTTTCTAAACCTAATTTAATGCTCTCAACTGACCAAGCATCAACTAAACATGCAGAATTGCCAGCAACGCTACTCATTGGATCATGCTGAGAAGTAATTACAACTCTTCCAACTGCCTGAGCTTCAATAATTGGCAATCCAAATCCTTCAGAAAGAGATACAAAAGCTACAATATCACTAGCAACATAATTATTATAAACTTCTTCTAAGCTTAAATTATAGCTATTTTGATAATTAATTTTATACTTATTTAATAAATCAAGCTGTTCATTTGTTAACTTTCCGATAATTACCAATTTACAACGAATATTAGTAATTGATTGAATTAAACGTAATAAGTTTTTATTTGTTTTTGTTCCTATATGTAATAAAGTAGGTTCATCAGTATTAAATGATTTTTTTTGGAACTTAAATAACGTCTCATTATAACAATTTTCTATCACATTAATTTGTGGAAGCTTAGTAAAATTATTCACAAGCATCTCTTTTGTTTGCTTAGAAATTGTAGTTAATATTTTTACAGACTTTAACGGAAAAGTTAAAAAAATCCAGCGATACACTAATTTTTTCCACCCTCTTAGATTATTATTATAGTGATGAATATCATGAATAGTTAACATTGTCTTATGTTTTGGTAGAAAACATGCTACGTAATGAACTTCACCAGTAATATGATAAACATCTGCTTTAATTTTTCTAATATTAATAATATCTTGAAAAAAATTTCCTCGAGAACCTAATTGATATTCAACTATTTCACAGTGCTGTTTCAATTCCTTAGAAATGGTATGAAATAACTCTTCAATACTATTTGCGCCCTCAACCCGATTACGGTAAATTAATATAACTTTCATATACTGGATAACCTATTTTACTTTATTTATTGAAAATACAGAATTCAAAAATGGTTTTTTTGGATGATTAAAAATTACTCGATCAATACGAACACCCAAATTAGCAAAGTCATCTGTTACTCTTGTTATTAAACTTGATGTATCTGCTGGGGTTGAGATTATTAAATTATTTTCGACTATTTTTGCCATACTCATAAATAAAGAGTCCTCAATAATTGGAGTAGATTCAATTAAAACAAACTCAAAATTTTCTAGTCGCTCCAAAAACAAATTAAAAGAATCAATATCCAATGGTTTTGCAATACTAATTTGTAAACTAACCTTTAGAGATGGACTATTATTTAAGTAGCTTTGACTAGTTAATAAATTAGAAAGATCTAGTGAATTATTTTCTTTACTAAATTTAATATGCAATACTTTTTTACCCTGATCTGCAACGTAATTTATTACTGTCTCAATTAAAAAGGTCTTACCTGCAGATGAGTAAATACTACCAAAGTTACAAATAACTTTTTTTGAAGCTGACTGATTAAGCAATGTAATAAAATAAACAGACAAAACATTAAAGCTTGGATGAGTATAATCAACACCCTTTTTTTTAGTCCTTAAATGTGGAAATATAGCTAGCATTGAAGACTCAAGCCAAGCTGGTAGCAAATACGGATCGCCAGTATTCCAAATCGTAAAATATAAAACTAAAACCACTTCTAGAACAAACACTAGCATCAAATCAGACGCTATAACCTTGACAGAGAGAGGCACAATTATCGGGGCTACATTTTCTGTAGCATAAGACAAGATTTCAACAGGACTAGTAATCCCAAAAAACTTAATCTTTAAATTTTGTTCTTTACCTAATAATAGTAAATATAATTCTTGTTGAACATCTAAATTTCTTTTCAATGTCACATAATTTGCTTCATCCTCAGGTAATTGATTTAATCTCGCAATAATAGAATCTCGTTTTTTCATTAGCGCATCTCTTTGTTGATTTAAGCCAATCATCATTGGGTGATTTTTTGTGTACAGCGTAGAATATTGATTAATCGCAATACTATTTTCCATTAACCTTAAATCTAAATCAGTACTAGTTAATAAATCACTTTTTGATTGCCCATCTAAATCAATAATTTTTCGACTAGATTGCAAATGAACTAGAGACTCTTGAGCTAAATCTAAATTATTTTTAGCAATTTTAGTTTGATTTTCTATAAACTCAATAGATTGTTTTAAATTCTGTCGCTGTCTTTCCCAAGACTTTATTCTTATTTCTTCCATTACATCATTAATTAGCGATGCTTGTTTTTTTGCATTTACATCAGTAATAGAAATATTAATGATACCTGTATCACTTTGTCCTGCCTTTTTCATTATTAATACAGGTTCAATTTTCAATTGATTTTCTAAATTACTAACGATTGAATCTAATGAACTTTTAACGACGATAAATTTAGCTTTTGGTAAACCATCATATGAATTAATCTTCATTGACAATTGTTCTCTTACAGCTGTTTTACCAACTACACCACTTAGTACCTTTGTAGTTTTATCAAAAATCTCATAATGCTGTTTATCTATAAATTCAAGTGTTAGTTGATGATTATAAAAATCATGGCTAACATCTAATAATGTGATTTCAGGATAAACAGCTATAGCCTTAGGTTTAAACATGCCTTTAATTTTTGCCGAGAACGAGTTATCTTGAACCACTTTTATATCAATATCAAGATGATTATCTTTAACAATTTTTTCTAAAACATATTCAGTTGAAAGTAATGACATAATAGTTTCACTATTAGTAGCTAAACCTTGAGAGCTGGATGCCCCACCACCACTATTATCATTGGGGTCTAACGTTGGTAAATCTGAGTAAGTAAGTGGACT
>DYTA01000111.1 GCA_020726205.1 Nitrosospira multiformis | reverse complement strand
CATAACGAGCAACTAATGAGTTAAGTTCTGTACCATATGGTAGATTAACGATAATAGTATTAATATATTGATGGTGTGGAGTACCCCAAATATGTTTGAGCAAATTTGGAGTATATGAGAAAAAGGCTTAGGAAGTTGTTTGTTGTTTAGCGTTAATTTAGATAGAATTTGTTATTTAATGGTACATTTTGTGATTTTAATTTATTTATTTTGATCAGATTTTTTTCTGATACATGTGATTTAATCGAGATCTGGAATAGTGTATCACCGCGCTTAATAATTATGTACTGCTTACCGTTATTGCGATCTCTATGAATCCTTGATTTGAATTCATTTTTTGATTTATCTGATTTGATATTGGTCAAACTGGTTGTGATTATAGCTGTATTGTTTTTGATAACAGAATTTTTAATTCTAGTGGTAGTTGGAGTATTTTGTTTATTTTCTTCCGTTGTGACTACGATTGTAGAATTTAGGTTATTGTCTTCTGGAGTGTATGGTTCTATAGTATTGAAACGTAGGCTAGCTAATTGTTGTTGTAGTTGTTTAATTTTTTTATTGAGAATTATCTTATTGGTTTTACTAATATTTTGGTTTTTGCTTAACCCAATTAGTGATGATAATTTTAGTTGTAGCGACTGTTGGTTGTCTGTGCCTGGGTATGAGTTAGCGTAAAATGCAGCATGTTGATAATCTGCCTGAATTATATATGCCTTGGCAATCCCTAAATATGCATCTTGTGATTTATTTGAGCTATTCAATACCATTTGATAACTTTCTATCGCTTGCTCTATTTTGTTTTGATTTACTAAACAATCAGCGTTGCTAGTGATAATTTGTTGGTAGTTAGGAGTGTTATATTTTTTTGCTAATTGTATTGCATTATCGAATTGAGTTGATGATGCTAAGTATTGTTTATTATCACATAAAAATATAGCGTATTTTGTTAATATATCTGTATTGCTATTATTTAATTCTAATGTTTTTTGGTAATTATTAAATGCATTTTTATAGTCATTTAGTTGTTGGTATGCCTGAGCTTGTAAGTAGTAAGCTTGGTAATTTTTGTTATTTAGGCTTATTGCCTGACTTGTAGCATTTAATGCTTGTTGTGGTTGATTAGCTTTCAGATAGTTGGTAGCAGAGTTGATGTATGTTTGTTCTTTTATCAAATCCGCTTGAGACGTTGCACAGCCACTAATAATTATTAAAGATGTAATAAATATACTTAGGTTATTTGGTTTCATAGTTTGAATTCATTTATAAAAATTAAACAATTTAATTGTGTATTATACCAATTACATTTATAACAGTCAAATTGAGAGCTTGACATGATTCTGTTTTTTATTGTAAAATTACATGCTTTATTATTTAATATTTAAAGGAAATAACACATGGTAGTTATTCGTTTGGCACGTGGTGGTAATAAACACCGTCCGTATTACAGTGTAGTAGTTGCTGATTCACGTGCTCGTCGCGATGGTCGCTTTATTGAAAAAATTGGTTTTTATAATCCTGTAGCTGCTGAAAATGTTGAGTCAATTCGCATTGATAGTACTCGTGTAGATTATTGGACTTCTGTTGGTGCGCAAGTATCACCAGCTGTTAAAAAATTAATCAAAACTAATGCATAATGATGTTGCCTAGTAACTTGGTTGACATGGGCTATATATCTGGTCCTTTTGGCATTCAAGGGTGGGTTAAAATTAAAGTTACTACTGAATATGATGATTCTCTTGATGATTACGAACAAATATATCTCAAGTTAGTTAGTGGTGATGTAGTAGCAAAAAAAATAGAAAAAAGCTTTGCAAAAGAAGGTATTTTTCATGCTAAGCTAAATGGAGTAGATAATCGTGATGTAGCTTTTAGCTTAAAAGGTGCATTAGTTGCGGTTGATCGAGAACATTTTCCAGTGCTAGAAGAAGATGAATTTTATTGGGTTGATTTAATTGGATTAAAAGTTACTAATTTACAAAATGAATTATTAGGTAATGTCTCAGAGCTTATGGAAACAGGAGCTAATGATGTACTAGTAGTTCGTAACTGTGATGAAGAGCGTTTAATACCTTTTGTTGCTCAATATATAATTGATGTGAATTTAGCTAATAAACAAATCACCGTAGATTGGGGATTAGACTATTGATATTTAGTGTAATTTCTATTTTTCCAGAAATGTTTTCTGCAATTTGTCAAGATGGCATTGTTGCAAGGGCATTAGCAAATGATTTGTTTAATTTAGATTTAATTAATCCTCGAGATTTTACTACTGATAATTATCGTCGTATTGATGATAAAACATTTGGTGGTGGAGCTGGTATGGTCATGAAGCTTGAGCCACTTGAATTGGCTTTAGCATCTATCAAATGTAAATATCAACAAAAAGGATTAAAAAAAACTAAAGTAGTTTATCTCTCTCCGCAAGGTAAAAAAACTGATCAAGCAGTTATTAACCAGTTATCATTGTATGATGGAGTGACGTTTGTTTGTGGTCGCTATGAGGGTATTGATGAAAGATTTATTCAGCGTAATGTTGATCTAGAACTTTCGATTGGGGATTTTGTTGTTTCAGGTGGTGAGTTGCCAACGATGCTACTAATAGATGCTGTTGTGCGGCAATTACCTGGTGCGATGAATAGTTACGAGTCAGTAATAAATGATTCATTTATGAATGGCTTGCTTGACTGTCCACACTATACAATTCCTCGTGATTATAATGGTGATAAAGTTCCTGAAGTTTTATTTTCAGGGAATCATGAACAAATTAGAAAATGGCGTTTACAGCAAAGCTTGTGGAGGACTTATCAAAGAAGACCAGAGCTATTAGCAAGTAAACAATTGACTAAAGAAGAATCTCGGCTACTTGATGAAATATTAAGTAGGAACAAGGTTGAAGGAAAATAAAGATGAATATTATTCAAATGTTAGAGCAAGAAGAAATTGCTCGTTTAAATAAAACTATCCCTGATTTTGCACCTGGTGATACTGTAGTTGTACAAGTAAAGGTAAAAGAGGGTACTCGTGAGCGTTTACAAGCATATGAAGGTGTAGTAATCGCTAAGCGTAATCGTGGTTTAAATTCTGCGTTTATTGTACGCAAAGTATCTGTTGGTGAAGGTGTTGAAAGAACATTCCAAATGTATTCTCCATTAGTAGAATCGATTGAAGTTAAACGTCGTGGTGATGTTCGTCGCGCAAAATTATACTACTTACGTAGTCGTTCAGGTAAATCTGCACGTATTAAAGAAAAGCTTACTAAAAGAGCATAATTATAAAAAAGAACAACCAAATGGTTGTTCTTTTTTATTGTTTTTCTAAATTACCATTAATTAGTTTGCCCGTGAACTTCCCACCATTTTTGATTACTAGTGTGCTATTTGAATTGGCAAAACCAATATCTCCACGAATTTGAGCGTGATCAAGAGTTATTGTAACCAGATTGTGGTTGCTACTAATAATACCGCCAATTATTTTACTGCTTTTAGATACGTCAAGTTTAGTGCCACCAAATTCCAAATTCCCACCTAAATAACTATTAATGAACAGTCCGTTACCAGAAATTTTTACATCATCTTTAAATGAACAATTGGTTGCATTAAGTTGTCCTTTGATAATAGTGTCATCTTTTACTATAACCTTAATTAGAGTTGCATTGCTTTCAACTAATAAATCATTACCAATGGTAATATTAGTCGCGCTTAGCATTCCATTTATTGTTAGTGCAGAAAATTTATCATTTTGTAATGTAGTGTTTGTATCACTGATTGTTGCAGGTCCCATATTATCGCCACTAGCTTCTGCTGTCGATTCATGTCCTCCAATAATTGTAGTACAGCCATAAAGGGTTAGAGAAGCTGATAATATTATTAAAACATTACGAATATGATTCATTATTAGTTCTTTCAATTGATTTTATATTGAGAT
>DYTA01000110.1 GCA_020726205.1 Nitrosospira multiformis | reverse complement strand
TTTTATTTTTGTTTGTTATTGGTTGGTATTGACTCTATCTGATTTTGATCTATTAATCTACTTAAATAATCCGCAGGCACTAATCCTGATATTATCTTACCGTTAGGTAAAATGATAGTTGGCGTTGCAGTTACTTGTACTACCTTATTAGCGACTAATTGCATTTTATCTAATTTATTGGCATTGTTACAATTATTATTTTTTCCTAATGGTTTTCCTTTTGCCATAAATGCTAACATCGAACTTTCTGGATTTTCAGCACATAATATCTTTTTAGAATCATCAGCGGCATTTGGATGAATTGATAATGGGTACAAATAATAATAGATCGTAACATCTTTTAATTTAGCTGTAGTTTCTGCTTCTAGACGTTTGCAAAATGGACAATCTGGATCGGTAAAAATTGCAATAGATTCTGCCCCATTACCTATAACTCTTCTAATGGCTAAATCTAATGGTAATTTTGACCATTCGATTTTATTTAAATCATTACTACGCTGTTCTGTATAACTGGTTTTTGTAGTTAAATCTAACATATTACCAATCAGTGCAATATTTCCAGTTGAATTAACATAAAATACTTTACGACCAGAATCTACTTCATAAACACCTGTAAATGGTGTACTTATTATTTGATCAATTGTTAAATCAGGTAAATTTGTTTGTAAGTTTTTTTTAATCAAATCGATATTAGGTTGCTGATTTATATCATTAGAATTTGTATTGTTTTGGGCAAATGTAGGAATACTGATACCAGCTAAAATTCCTGCCATTAATAAATATTGAGCTATTTTTTTCATAACGTATTATTATCTCTCGTTAAATAAGAAAAATGACTTGCGGTAAATACAAGTCATTTTAATATAAATTACTAAATTTATTGAGCTGATGATGCAACAGGAGCAGATGCATTACTTGATGATGGATCAAGTTTAGCATTTAATTGATCTGCTGGTAACATACCTGGAATCATTTCGCCAGTTTCTAATATAAGAGTTGGTGTACCATCAACTTGTACTGTTTCAGTACCAATTTTCATAATAGTATCTAGACCTGATGTATCACAACTTGTATCTGTTGGTAAAGCTGTATCTTTTTGCATCCAAGCGGCCCATGTAGCTGCGCGGTCTTTACTACACCAAATTTTCTTAGCATCGTTTGCTGCATTTGGATGAATTGGTAATGGAAAAATAAAACTATAAATAGTTACATTTTTTAATTGAGGAACAACTTGTTTTTCAAACATTTTACAATAAGGACAATCTGGGTCTGTAAACACGGCAATTTTATGACTACCATCACCATTTACTTGTTTAATAGCTAAATCTAAAGGCAATTTGCTAAAATCTACTTTTGATAATGATTGCATACGTTGATCTGTAATACTTTGTTTAGTAGCTAAGTCAACCATATTTCCAAACATTGCATATTTACCATCTGTAGAAACGTAGAATATTTTACGCCCTACTACAACTTCATATAAACCAGCAATTTTAGTTGGATTTACTTGATCAATCTGAGTTAAACCAGGAACTTGTTTAACTAGATCTGCTTTTATTTGGTCTGGTGTTACAGTTGTTGCTGCATTTGATGAGTTATTACATGCAACCAAAGCTATACTAGCTAACAATCCCAAAAGTATTTTTTTCATATTTTCTTCTCTATTCTAATATAATTAAGTACGTTATTATAACAGCAAAATGATTATAATATTAATAATTTATGGCTGAATCAATTAGAGCTTTTTTTAATAATCTAGTTTTATTTATTAAATTTAATCCAAAATTACGTATTTTATTTACTGTCCATGAACGATTATGAAACAAACGATGTAATAAATGACATGTCATTTGCATTTTGCGTACTTCACCTAACCGCGAATAATTATAGCGTGATATTTTATTAGCATCTAATGTATTTATATCAGACATTATTTGAGCTAAAGCCCAAGCATCTCCAAATCCTAAATTAACACCTTGTCCAGCTAAAGGATGAATCGTATGTGCGGCATCACCAATTAAAATAATATTATCTTGATAGAATTTACTAATTAAATTTAATTTAAGTGGAAAAGCCATAGGTTTAGTAATTAATTTCAAATTACCTAAGCTGTTTCCACCTGCTCTGCTCACTGCATCACATAACTCTTGCTCATTTAAATTTAATAATTCATTGGTATTATCAGATGACCAAACAATTGAGATTTGTTTATTTGGTAGTGGTAAATAAGCAAGGATACTATCTCCACTAAACCATTGTTGGGCAATATTTTGATGACTAATTTCACACTCAAAATTAGCAACTAAACCAGACTGATAATACGCAATTGATTCAATCTGAATGTTCATATGTTGTCGAACAAATGAATTAGCCCCATCAGCTCCAACTAACCATCGAGTATAAAATAATTCACCATTGTTATCAACTAAACAGACCTTATCATCAAGCTGATTAATTTTACTTAATAATGTGTATATAAATTGTACGTTAGAAAATAGCTTTAATTGATCATAAACAGCTTTTAATAAATTGCGATATTCAATAATTTTAGCAAGATAATTATTTTGACAGTCTTCTTTGCTAAATTCAATTAAGCTATTGACATTTCCACGAACTTTCATGGCATCAATTACACCAATTTTTTCTTGATTAATATTTACACCAAGGTTTATTAAGTGTTCATAATTACGTGGTGAGATAGCATATATTTTATTATCAAATCCAACTTCATTTTGTGAAAAATCTGGTGCAAATCTGTCTACTATAGCAATATTTAAATTAGGATTTTTGTTAATCAAATCTAACACAAAGCTAGCACCAACTAATCCACCACCAACCACAACAATATCATACATAGTTATATTCCAAAAATTAGACTTCGAGCGATGTAATTTTGCATTATCGGTAAATTACTTAAAGTAATTAAACCAAGACCTCGTAAATGTTTGAAAAGTTTTGAGTCTCGCTCTAATTGTGTAGCTAAAAAATGAGTAAAATTAATTACAGATTTAACATCTTTTTCTCGTAATCTATCATAGTTAAGAATAATATTATCACTAATATGCTCAGAAGTTTCTAAACATTTACTTAAAGTTAAAACATCTCGTATCCCTAAATTTAAACCTTGCGCAGAAACGGGATGTACTGTCTGCGCTGAATTACCAATAATCACAGATGATTTAAGTTTTCTGGATTTTACTTTAGCTAATTTTAATGGGAAACTTACTGGTTCTGCAAGTAATGTAGCTCCACCTAGACGATTTGTATATTCAAGATTTAATTTTTCTATCATTTCTAGTGGATTTGTTAAATACCTATTAGCCAACTCATTTTTTAATGACCAGACTACAACATATTCATCTTTATAAGGAAGAAGCACCAATGGACCGCTACCACCAAAGTATTCATGAGCAATATTATTATGCTTTTCTTTGACTTTTATTCTTAAGATTATAGCTTGTTGCTCGTAATTATAATCAATTTCTTTTTGAATTTTAGATAACAACTTGCCACCTTCAGCCATAATAACAAAATCAGCAGTAATTAATTTCTCATTACCTTGGCAATCATTAAAATAAATTACAGAATAATTATCTAAATTAATAACATTAGTAACGTTACCAATAATTAACTCAATATTTGGTTGTTGTGAAACTTCTGTTTCTAAAGATAAGCATAAGTCAGAATATTTGACTGTGTATCCTAATGTAGGTAGTTTTAATTTTGAATGTTCTATTTCAGTTACGCCTAATCCTTTATGACTAATTCGTACTGTATGTATTGACGTGGTATTATTTTCTAAAGGCCAAGCATTAAGCTTTTTAAATATATTAGTGCTTGCATATGATAATGCCAAAATTCTACCATCATTCTTTTTATTTAGACCAAGATCAATTATGGTTACTGATTTATTTTGCTTAGATAGCTCTAATGCCATAGCTAA
>DYTA01000109.1 GCA_020726205.1 Nitrosospira multiformis | reverse complement strand
AAAACGAAAAAACCTAGCGTAACTGCGGTCGCTTTGGCACGTGGGTTAGCACACGTTAATTGAAATTTTCATTTCAAAAACAAATAGGGCAGGTAATTACATACCCTATTTATTTGAAATACTATTTTGCTAATAGCATTTTTCTTGTTGAGCTAAAATCACCAGCTTGTAATCTATAAATATAAATACCACTTGGCAAACTTGTTGCATCAAACTTAATTGAGTATTTTCCCATTGTTTGATTTTGATTTACTAAAATTACCACTTCTTGACCAAGTGAATTGTAAACAACCAAATTAACAAAACCATCTTCTGGTATTTGATAGTTTATTGTTGTGCTTGGATTAAACGGATTTGGATAGTTGCCAAATAAGCCATACGAATCAATTGTCTCACTTGTAATTTCTTCATCAGCCCCAATTTTCTCAATGCCATCATTGACGGCAAAACTCAAACTATTTGAAGCATCTGAGCTTTGGTCTGTAATATCCACTGCTTTTACTTTATATGAAACATAAGTTTTAGGATTTCCTATAGAATACTGTGTCTCAGAATAGTCAATATAATAATTGTTTGTTGTTGTTGTATGAGGAACATTATTCTTAAGAATTAAATAGTGTTTCAAATCTGGCTCAATATTTGAAGCCCAACTAATTTTTGGATGTGTGCTATACCATGAACCACTAATATTATTTGGTGTTGAAGGTGGCGCAACTGCATAAAAAGCATTAACCCTACCGTGTCCAATATATTTATCAAAGCCTGGTTGGGTTCGCCAATTTACATCCTCAGAAGATTTTTCAATTACGTTACGCACAGCTGAAGCAGATAATGTGCTAAAACGTGATAATATTAAACCTGCTACACCGGCAACCTGCGGAGCAGCCATAGATGTGCCTGCCAAATAACCATAACTACTGCTTACTTCTGGGTGGCCTTGTTGTATGGCAAAAGGATAATTTGGTGTTGTTGAAAAAATATCTGATGCTCCAAAGGTAACTGTGAATGGATAACCAATTCCTGAGCCACCTGGTGCAACAACTGAAATATAATTTGAATCTAAGTCATATGAAGAAAAAGAAGACCGTGCGTCGATTGCTGTAGTTGCCCCAACTGAGATAACACTTCCAAAAGCACTCCAGTTTTGTAACAAATTTAGCGAACCTTGTACTGTATCTTCAACTTCAATAGATTTTGGACCATAAGCAAATCTTGCCGGAAATCTTAAACCTGCATCAGCTTCATTTCCTGCAGCATAAACTTGGACTATACCTGCGTTATCTGCATATTCTACTGCTTGTTTAATAGTTTCTTCGTAAGTTACCCAACCCCCACTAAAATTAATTACTTGAACGCCTGAATCAACAGCAGCCTTTACTGCCTCATAGAAAGAGCTAACTGTTCCATTACCATTTTCCTTAATTGTTTGGAAAATTATGATTTTACAGCCATGTGCAACACCGGCAATCCCTTCATTGTTATTTGTTTCTGCCCCGATAATTCCCGCAACATGTGTTCCATGTCCATTTAAATCTTGAATAGTATTTTGTTCTACTGTAAAATCTTCACCAAGTATAAATCGTGCGGGGTCATCAAGATCTGGATGAGAAAGAGAGCCACCAATCATTGGTATGCCCGTATCAAAAACTGCAATTTTAACATTACTACTGCCAGTTTCATAATCCCATGCCTCAGGAGCATCAATATCAGCATCTGGTGCTCCACTTGGAGGATTTTGGCTAAAATTATACAAAGCCCATTGATGTGCATAATTATTCGGTGATGGAGCTGTACCAGCAAAATATGGATCATTTGGATGAAATGCTGACATTGACATTTCTATATTAGGTTCTGCATATAGTACAGCGGTATTGTACTTTAGAGTATTGATGGCTGAATGGATATCGTTATTATTTGGTATTTTAATAAGCCCAATATTTAACTGGTCAAAATCTTTAATAATTACTCCATTTATCTGCAACAATGCAGATGTAATATCACTCTCATCTGCCCAACTTTGTAAACCAACTAGAATTTCACCAGCTAAATATGTAACATTATTTCCATTCCATGTTGTTGTATCTGTTTCAGATGATATCAAAAAAATTGGTGTTAATAAAAAAACTAATATTACTAATATTTTTTTCATTTTATTTCCTCCTAAATTTTAATTTAATATTCGTAAATTTAAGAGCCATTATAATTTTTGCGGATAAAGACTCAAGGCATTTACAAAGCTCTGTAGTGGGAGTATAAGTATTTGTTAAAAGTTTTTATCCGCTTATAAAAATTTGTCATTCGACATAATAACCTCCTTTTCTATTATTCCTTTTTTACCTATTTAATTAACAGAGATTTAATTGTTTTACTGTAACTACCTGATATAATTTTTATTAAATATAATCCACTTGGGTAATCACTACCATCAAAAGTAACTTCATAATTTCCAGCTCCATGTACTTTGTTAACAAGTACTACAACCTCTTGCCCCATAACATTATAAACAGAAACTTTTACATTTTGTTTTTCACCACTTAAACTATATTCTATTTTCGTGCTTGGATTAAAAGGATTCGGATAATTTTGATGTAAGGTTATTTTTTTTGACAAACTATGATTTAGTTGTCCTACCGAAGTTAATAAATCCAATTTGTACAGTCCTCTATCTGTACCACAGTATAATTTGCTTCCAATAGTAGAAATCAACAATTTCCTAAAATATGTATTTGGGGGAAACCCCTCATTGACACTTTCCCATGATATAGCACTATTTTTACTTTGAAAAACACCCCCACTAGTTACTGTAAAAATATGTTTATTATTAATTGGACTGATTAGAATATCCCAATAATTATTTCTAACAATCCCAGAATCAGCAAAAAACCAATTTTCTCCCCGATCGCTACTCTTTAGCAACCGATATCCGGGTAACCCCGCATATAATATATTGTTGTTTTTAGAATCAATTGCCAATTTGACCTCACCTGATACTGGAGTCCAATCATTTAATACATTCCACCTTAAACCACTATCAGTTGATCTATATAATCTACCACTACCAACATATATTGTAGAATGGTCAATAGGGTCAAAAAAGATATCTTCAAACTGACAACACATAACATCAGCTGAGTACTGTTTCCAATACCTCCCCCCATCAACGGTTTTATAAACATTACCTCCATAAAAACCAACCGTGCCTGCAAATGCAACACCTAAACTATCAGGATGAGGGTCAATAGTAGCAACGCTAATTTCATAATTTAAGGTTAATCCAGAATCTGCCCAAGTCCAGCTTTCACCTGAATTGGTAGACTTTAATATACCTGGTCTAGTAAAATTTGTACTTGCCAATGCGACATATATAAAACTTGTCTTTTGGGGAAGAATGGATATTTCTTGAACACTAACATTATACAATAAAGTATCCCAAGTAATTCCGGCATCGGTACTCTTAAATAATTTACCGTAAATTCCATCACTGAAACTACTCATACTTCCAGCATAAACTATGCTGTTATTAACTGGGTCAACTGCTATAGCATTTACTCTCTCTTTTTCAAGTCCAATTAATGCCCATTGCTGTGATAAAATTAATATTGGTGAAACTAAAATTAAAACAAAAATATTTCTTTTCATCTCTCATCCAACTTATTATGGTATTTCTTATTATCTAATAAAATCATTATTAATGATAAATTTCTTTTTTCTACACAATGTGTGCTAACGGCGTTGTGCCTAAGCCGAAGCCCAACACAACAATACCACATTTAGAAAACAACTTTTTAATTAGAACAAACTTTCATTTACAAACTACGCTAAACAACAAAGCCGAGACGGAACTACAAACTTTATAATTTGCACATTTGTCAAATGCGAAAACGCTGTCGGCTTGAGGCACTTGTTATACAAACTTTTCATAATACTCAACTTTCTTCCATTCTCTCATATCTTTCTT
>DYTA01000108.1 GCA_020726205.1 Nitrosospira multiformis | reverse complement strand
CATCTTCAAAATACCAAGATAAATAATCACTAGCATCTTCATACATTGAAGCCATGTCTTCAATAACTTTTTTAACTTCATCATCTGATACTGTTAACTCATTTTCTTTAATGAACTCTTGAACTAACAAGCGTAAAACAACCATGTTTTTAGCATCTTTTTCGAACATTTCATGAGTTAATTTAATTTGCTCTGGTTTATAACCTTGTTTTTTCATGTTTTCTTCAGCAGTTTTCATCATGTTGTGTACTTCATCGTGCACCATAGGACTTGGAACTTCTAATGGTGAAACTTCTGATAAACCTTGTAATGCATTATCGCGAGCTTTTAATTTTAAACGACGATTAACTTCACGTTGTAAATTTTCTTTAATTTCAACACGTAATGAAGACTCTGTACCATCTTCAACACCAAGAGTTTTTACAAATTCAGGAGTTAATTCAGGTAAAATTTGTTTAGCAACTTCTTTAACCGTAATTCTAAAAATAGCTGTTTTACCTTTTAAGTTTTCAGCATGGTATGAATCAGGGAAATTAACTGATACTTCTTTATCTTCACCAGCTTTCATACCAGTAACACCAGCTTCAAAATCAGGTAACATCCATCCTTGACCTAATACAAATGGATAGTCTTCGGCTTTTCCACCATCAAATTCAACACCATCAACTGTACCAATAAAGTCAATTGTTACTTTATCGCCATTTTCGGCTACAGAATCTGAAACTTCATGAGTTGCTCGTTGTTTACGAAGAATATCAATCGTAGTATCAACATCAGCATCTGTTAAAGTACAAGTTGGTCTTTCTAATTCTTTTGATGATAAATCACCCAACTTAACCTCAGGCATTACTTCAAATGTCGCTACAAATTGAAAATCATCACCTTCGCTTGATACTAAATCAAATTTTGGATAACCAACTATATTTAATTTATGTTCAACCAATTGTTCTACAAATTTATTATTTAACTGTTCATTTAATGCATCTTCATAAGCACGACCACCATACATTTGCTCTACGATATTTTTAGGTGCTTTACCAGGACGAAAACCCTGAACTTTTGCTTGTTTTGCATATTTTTTTAATTGTTGAGCAACACCGTTATTTACAACTTCTTTGCTTACATTAAAATTTACTTTACGTTCTAAAGTGCTTACTACTTCAACTGACATCCTAAGATTTCCTTCAAAATTTTCAATATTAAGGATAGATTATACCAGAGAATTATTTATACTATAAATAATTTGGTAAACTAAGCTATATTTATTAAATAGTCTATTATTTTCTAATTAGTTTTATTTCAAAACCTAACGTACTCCAATTGGCTAACTCTTCATTTAGAGAAAACAAAGTTAACGGATTATTAACCAACCAATTTTTATCAACCACTAGATCATAACCAATTTTATGTGGATTTTCAACTGCAACAACGTTAACAAGATCTATATCTTTACGACTGCGATTAAAAATAACTGCTAATCTAAATGAAATTAAAGCAAATACTGTTCTAGTTTTTATTTTATCCTTAAACATTTTTCTTAATTTATCATAAACTTTAGCAACACTTCCCCGATGAGAACGTACTAATTCAGAAATAATGGTTTGTTCTGGTTTGGAAAATCCTGCCAAATCCGCATTCTGTAAAATATATGCCCCATGCTTATGGTAATCATTATGTGAAATTGAAAGACCAATCTCATAAAGCTCACAAGCCCAAAGTAATAATTTTCTTTTTTCTAAATTAATTTTTTCTTCTGCTAAAATTGAATTTTGTAAATAAAAAGCAAAATTAGCCACTCGATTTCCTTGAGCAACATCAAGTCCGTAACGCTTTTTTAAGTCTATAACCGTTACCTCTCGAAGATCGGCATCGCTTTTACGCCCCATTAAATCGTACATTACACCTTCACGCAATGCCCCATCGGCAATAGTCATGCTTGTAATTCCAAGCTCTTCAAAAATAGCAATCATAATTGATAAACCACCAGGTATTACTGCTTTTCGATCTTCTTTAATGCCATCTAAATTAATGTTTTTGATTGATTTAGATTTAATGAGTAATTTTTTTAATTGTTGCATACCTGCATAAGTAATTTCATCAGCTAAGTTATTTTCAATACACATATCATAAATAGTTTTTGCTGTTCCAGAGGTTCCAATTGCTAATTGCCAATTATGCTTAACAAATAAATGTTCCATTGCTTGAATTTTACTACGAGCAGCTAATACAGCATTATTAAAGTTACTTTCAGTTAAAGAGCCATCTGAAAAATAACGACCTGTATATGAAACACAACCCATTGTAACACTTTCCATTATTTCTGGGTCATATCCTTGTCCAATAATAAACTCAGTAGAGCCACCACCAATATCAATTACTAGTCTTTTCTCATTGCTATATGACAAAGAATGCATTGCTCCTAGATAAACTAATCGAGCCTCTTCTTTTCCTGAAATCACTTCAATAGGAAACCCTAAAGCTTTATTTCCTATTGCAATAAAATCAGATGCATTTTTTGCAACTCGTAAGGTACTAGTTGCAACAACTCTAACTTGTGATTTTTTGAAATTACTTAAACGCTCACTAAATCGTGATAACACCTCTAGAGCAAACATTTGTGATTCTTTAGTTAAATCATTATTTGCATCTAAACCACTTGCCAATCGAACTGTTTCTTTTATTTGGTCAATTGAAAAAATAGTTCCGTCTTCATGAATTTTACCTACCAATAGTCTAAAGCTATTTGAACCTAAATCAACGGTAGCAAGTAAATTTTGTGTCATTAGTAAATCCTTTATATTTAATATTAAGCTTTAATTACTTCTACTTGACCATTAGAACGACCTAGTACTAATTCATTAGCACCACGCATAGCAAATAGACCATTTGTTACAACGCCTACAATATTATTTAATTGTTGTTCAAGCTTAACTGGATCAATAATTTGTAAATTATGAACAT
The DNA here is from genome assembly GCA_020726205.1 of Nitrosospira multiformis. Taxonomy (GTDB): domain Bacteria; phylum Pseudomonadota; class Gammaproteobacteria; order Burkholderiales; family UBA11063; genus Aquella. The sequence goes on along the minus strand of DYTA01000108.1, from coordinate 1,014 downwards.
CAAGAATCCAGTTACCGTTGTCAGTAACTACACCTTCACGCCAAACAGGAGTTCCACCTAATTTAACAATTTGTCGAGCAACGTGACTTCTTGCCATAGGAATTACTTCAACAGGTAATGGAAACTCACCTAATACTTTAACGTATTTACTTTCATCGGCAATACAAATGAATTTTTTAGCAACCGCCGCAATAATTTTTTCTCTAGTTAAAGCTGCACCACCACCTTTAGTCATATGCATATTTCCATCAATCTCATCAGCACCATCAACATATATGTCTAAGTTACTTACACTATTTAAATCATAAACATGAATACCATAAGATTTTAATAAAGCTGTTGATGCTTCTGAACTAGATACAGCACCATTTATACGGTGTTTAATAGTAGCAAGTGCATCAATAAAATATTTTACGGTTGTCCCAGTACCAACACCAACTATCATATCATCTTCATTAATATACTTCAGTGCATACTCACCTACTAATTTTTTTAATAAATTTTGATCCACAGTTAATCTCCTTCTGTTATTTAATTAATAAAACAATTGCCTCAGCAATTGCGGCTTCACCTCTGCCAACAATACCAATTTTCTCACTAGTTTTAGCTTTAATACTAATTTGATCCAAGCGTAAATCCAAAAGATTAGCAATAACTTCTCTCATTGCATCAATGTAATCTCGTAATTTTGGTTTTTCTAAAATTATTGTTGAATCTATATTGTTTATTTGATAACCTTCTTCAGTAATTTGCGCATAAACATCTTTCAATAAAATCTTACTGTCAATGTTTTTATATTTTTGTTCGGTATCAGGAAATAATTTACCAATATCACCGAGAGCAGCAGCACCAATTAAAGCATCAATAATTGCATGTAATAATACATCAGCATCAGAATGCCCATCTAAGCCAAATTCTGCAGGAATTTCTATTCCACCTAAAATTAATTTTCTATTGGTTACAATGCGATGAAGGTCAAACCCTTGTCCTATCTTGAACATATTATTTCTCCTT
>DYTA01000008.1 GCA_020726205.1 Nitrosospira multiformis | reverse complement strand
ACTAAGACGTGAAGGTTGTAGAAGAATGCAGGCATATCCTATATATCCTAAAATAAATATGAGTTATCAATTTTAACAGTTATTATTGTATTGTTTATATACTTATTTGAATTGATGAGATTTAGTCTTATTTGATTTACATCTTTTTATGGGTAATTAAATTAATCTATATCTATAAAATTAACTATATTTATAATAGTGTTTATGCTATTATTACTACCGTATAATAATTTAGGAGTGTTTGGTGTTACGCCGTATAATAAAAGCTATAATCCCAAGTAAAGGAGATATATTTTTTAATCTCTTTGTTGAAGCAGCAGTAAATGTTCATGAGTCCGCAAATATTTTTGCGGCGATTATTAATACGAGTGATAAAGCTCATGAAGCTCAATTAACCACAGATCTACGTTCTCAGCGTCAACGAGCTATTGAGATTGAGAAAAAAGTTCTCCATGAATTAGGTAGACAATTTATTACACCGATTGATCGTGGTGATGTTAAAGAACTTTCGGTTCTATTATTGAAATTAACTAAACGTATTGTTAAAATTAATCAGAAACTGAAAATTTATAGTATTGACGCTCAAGCTGATGATTGCTTGATTCGTAGTGCGACAACTTTGCAAAATATTACTAAAGTTCTTGTTGATATTATGATTGCACTTAAAACTGGCAATTATGAACGTATTTCGAGTGATGATCAAAAGACAGATGAATTTGATGATAGTGCTATTGAAGATTTGCGTCATGCTATGAAAGAGATGTATTCAGGAAATTATGACACGATTACTATATTAAAGCTTAAAGAAATATATAAAAGTATTGAAAATGCAATTGATACCAGCGTGAATATCGCGGACTTGGTGATGCAAATTTCAGTGAAGGACATGTAATGAGTTCATTGTTACTTATCGCGATTATTGCGATTGCATTGCTTTTTGTTTTTATTAATGGTTTTCATGATACTGCAAACGTGGTTGCTACTCCAATTGCCACTCGTTCACTATCACCATACCAAGCTATTACTCTTGCTGCAATTTTTAACTTTATTGGAGCATTTTTTGGGACTGGTGTTGCCACCACAATTAGTAAAGGATTGATTGATGCTAATTTGGTAACACATATGGTTTTAATTTCGACATTATTAGCTGCAATTGTATGGAATTTAATTACGTGGGCATTTGGCATTCCATCTAGCTCTTCACATGCTCTAATTGGTGCTTTAGCTGGGGCAGGTATTGCAGCGGGAGGTGTTAAGAGCGTAAATTATACAACTTTGGTGGATAAGGTAATTATACCAATGGTGTTTTCACCAATAGTTGCTTTTGTTTTAGCTCTTATAATTGTGTTAATTGTAATGCGTACTTTGCAGAATAATGCTAAGCCACGTAAAGCAAATAATTTTATTCGTGAATTACAAGTTCTATCAACTAGCTTATTATCTTTTAGTCATGGATCTAATGATGCACAAAAAAATATGTCTATTATTGTTATGGCGTTATTTAGTTTTGGATTAGTGCCTAATGTGAGTGTTATTCCTACTTGGGTTACCATTTTATGTGGTATTGCAATGGCTGGTGGTACAATGGCTGGTGGAATGAAAATTATTCGAACATTAAGTAGTCGTCTAGCTAAATTACGTCCTGCTAATGGTTTTGCGGCAGAACTTAGTTCTGGAGCTTTAATTTTTGCTGCGTCTCATTTTGGTTTGCCAGTTAGTACAACTCAGGCTGTATCTGGTTCAATCATGGGAGCTGGTTCAACTGGTAGTGTCGGTGTCAATTGGTCTGTAGTTAGACAAATGGTTACAGCTTGGACATTAACATTGCCAAGTTGCATGTTATTAGGTGTTGGTGTATATAAATTAATACATGTATTTTTTGGTTAAAAATAAATAAGTATGATGAATAAATAAAAAACCGAAGTTGTAAAACTTCGGTTTTTTGTTAACTTATTTTAGTTTAACTTCTTTGTAAGTCACGTGTTTACGCGCTTTAGGGTCAAATTTAGTAAGTTCTAATTTTTCTGTAGAAGTACGTTTATTTTTAGTTGTAGTATAAAAATGTCCAGTACCCGCAGTAGATTCTAATTTAATTTTCTCACGCATGATAATTACTTTCTAATTAGATAACAAGACCATCTGCACGTAATTCAGCGATAACTACATCAATACCTTTTTTGTCAATGGTACGTAATGCCGCATTAGATACGCGTAAGCGAACCCAACGGTTTTCGCTTTCAACCCAAAATTTACGAGATTGTAAATTAGGAAGGAAACGGCGTTTAGTTTTGTTGTTTGCGTGAGATACGTTGTTACCAACCATAGGCTTTTTGCCTGTCACTTGACATACTCTTGCCATAATCTCATCACCTTTAATAAAAATTAAATCAACATAAAACAATAATAATATAAGCCCATTATTAAAACATATTTAGTAATAAAATGCAACTATATTTAGCTGTATTGTAAGAAATATATATTTTTTGCTTAGATATGACTATGAATTGGTGTTGAATGCCGTATAATAATAGTCTTATATTTTATTTCCTAAATTAGGAGTGCTTGATGATTCCTGTAATTATTTCTGGTGGTGCTGGTTCTCGTTTATGGCCAGTTTCACGACAGTCAGACCCAAAACCTTTTCTTAAATTATCTGATGGAAAAAGTCTATTACAAAATACATTTACTCGTTCATTAGATTTAAAGCAGTCGATAACTAGTGTAATTACGGTTACGAATGAAAAACTACATTTTCGTATGCAAGATGAGTATCAACAAGTTAATGATAGTAATGTGAGTTGTGATTTTATTTTAGAACCTTTTGGGCGGAATACAGCTCCTGCTGTAATTGCAGCATCATTATTTTCAGCTGAGCATTATGGCGAAGATGAAATAATGTTAGTTTTACCTGCAGATCATTTAATTAGTGATCAATCTGCATTTATTAAAGCTGTGGCAGATGCTGTAGCGATGGCTGAAGAGGGGTATTTAGTAACATTTGGAATTAATCCAGAGTATCCTGAGACAGGTTATGGATATATTGAGGCAGATAAAGATTCTGCTGTGCAGAATGGATATGTTGTAAAAAGATTTGTTGAAAAACCTAATTTTGAATTAGCTAGTGAATACGTTAGTTCAGGTAATTATCAATGGAATTCTGGTATGTTTTGTGGTAAAGTTAAAACATTTTTAGCCGAATTTAATTTATATGCACCAAATGTTGTTAAACAAGTTGAACGTTGCTTGGTGAGTTCGGAAAAATCTAATATTCAAAAAAATAAAATAATTCATTTAGATCCTCAAACTTTTATTCATGCAGAGAACATATCTGTTGATTATGCATTATTTGAAAAAACTGATAAAGCTGCAGTAATTCCGTGTTCAATTGGTTGGTCTGATATAGGATCATGGTTATCAATAGCCCAAACATTACCTCAGGATGTTGATGGTAACGCAATAATTGGTGATACAATTCTTCACAATACTAAGGATTGTCTAGTTTACTCGACTGATCGTATAGTTGCTACTGTTGATATAAATAATTTGGTAATTGTAGATACACCAGATGCTTTATTGGTTGCAAATAAAGAGCAGACGCAAGATGTTAAACATATCTTTGAGCGTTTGAAAAAATTACAGCATCCAACTTCCGATTTACATCAAACAGTACATCGTCCTTGGGGTACTTATACCGTTGTTGAAGAAGGTCCATTTTATAAGATAAAACGAATTGAAGTAAAACCAGGGCAAGCTTTATCAAATCAACTCCATGATAAACGCAGCGAACATTGGGTTGTGGTTGATGGTGAGGCAACTGTAATTCAAGATGATAAAGTAATTAAATTAATAGAAAATCAATCAACATATATACCTGCTGGTGAAAAACATCGTTTGATGAATGCTAGTGATGAAACTTTGGTTATTATTGAAGTTCAGTGTGGTAATTATCTTGGTGAAGATGATATTCAACGATTTGATGATCTATATGGACGTAGTTAATAAATTATAACCCTCGATTTTTTAAGGAAAATTAGTGAATAATCTAAATAATCAATTAAGTAGTAGTGATAAAGCAATTTTTGATTTAATTGGTCAAGAAGCTTTACGTCAAGAAGAGCATATTGAGTTAATAGCTTCGGAAAATTATGTTTCTAAAGCAGTTTTGGAGGCTCAAGGCTCAGTGCTAACTAATAAATATGCTGAAGGATATCCTCAGAAGCGTTATTATGGTGGATGTTATTATGTCGATCAAGTTGAACAAATTGCAATTGATCGCCTAAAACAATTATTTGGTGCAGAATATGCAAATGTTCAACCTCATTCTGGATCTCAAGCAAACCAAGCTGTTTATTTTGCGGTGTTGAGTCCTGGTGATACTGTTTTAGGGATGTCATTAGCTCATGGTGGACATTTAACTCATGGATCACCAGTTAATCTATCTGGTAAATTATTTAATTTTGTGAGTTATGGTTTAGATGAAAATGAAGCGATTGACTATGTTGAAGTTGAGCGTTTGGCAATGGAGCATAAACCTAAATTAATCGTTGCTGGAGCTTCTGCTTATTCATTAAAAATTGATTTTAAACGGTTTCGTGAAATTGCAGATAAGTGTGGTGCTTTATTAATGGTTGATATGGCTCATTATGCTGGTTTAATTGCAGCTGGAGTATATCCAAGCCCTGTTCCTCATGCTCACTTTGTTACTTCTACAACTCATAAAACATTGCGTGGACCTCGTGGTGGAATCATTTTGGCTAAAGAAGAGTTTGGTAAAATGTTAAATTCATCAATTTTTCCTGGTTTGCAAGGCGGTCCATTAGAGCATATTATTGCAGCGAAAGCAGTAGCCTTTGGTGAAGCATTGCAAGATGATTTTAAAGTTTATCAAGAACAAGTAGCAAAAAATGCTGTTGTATTGGCAGAAACATTAATTAAAAGAGGCTTGCGTATTGTTTCAGGGCGTACTGAATCTCATGTTATGTTGGTTGATTTACGAGCTAAAGGTGTAACTGGTAAAGATGCAGAAGATGCATTGGGACGTGCAAATATTACGATTAATAAAAATTCTATTCCAAATGATCCAGAAAAGCCTTTTATTACTAGTGGAATTAGATTGGGAACTCCAGCTGTTACTACTCGTGGTTTTAAAGAGGCAGAATGTGAATTATTAGGTCATATGATTGCAGACGTATTAGAAAATCATCATGACGAGTCAGTTATTGCAAGAGTAAAACATCAATCTCTTGAACTATGTTCTAAATTCCAAGTTTATAAATAGTTTATTTGCTAACCAAATAAAAAGAAGTGCAAATTTTGCACTTCTTTTTATTTTGATGAGCTTTCTGAGGAAGCATTCGGTTTTAATTTAGTTATACTGGTTGATTTAGCTTTACATTTAATTAATTTATTATTATTAAAATAACATTTCATATATGTGCCTTTGTCAGTATTAAATAAAACTTTATCTAATTGAGTTTCATCATCTGCTGATTGTGTCATCGTCATTTCTGCACCACCACCAGGTTCTCTATTTGCATACATTCCGCCAGATGGCTCAGCATGAATGATAACTTTTGCATTTTTACAATTCATGGTTATAGTTGAAATAGTAATTTTAGAATTTAATTTGAGGTTATTACAACTATAGTTTGCATTATCTAAATTTACTGTTGACATTGCAAATATAGAAGAACTACCTATTAATGCTAAAGTTATTAGTAGTTTTTTCATGTTTAGTCCTTTTGATTAGATTATTACCATGTATAGTATATACCAGATTGAATCTCAATTGGTTGGTAGTTTCCGCTATTTCCTGTTGGAGCACTTTGGTTATACCATTGTTGAGCATATACGCCAAATAAATATAAACCGCGAACTTGAGGAATTGGGTAGTTCATTAACAAGTCTAATTCTTGTAGCCCATTCGTATTTGGATTATCATTGGCAACATAAACATATACTGGTTGGAAAATTAAATTTTGTCCCCAATTTCCTAATGCAAATTGAGCTTGCGCTTTGTACATGTTACCAGGTTGTCCACTCGTTACCATGTTATATGACCAAGCTTCAGAGTATAATGGATCAACCTGTAACGATTGTGTATATGGTGAAACTATCGCACCACCATTCCATGAGTTACTTGGTCCCCACATAGTATTTGCACTTAAATTTAACTGCCACATATATTGGTCATAAGCCCAGCCAACTTTTACACCCGCCGCGTAACTTTGTATGTTTCCTGGTTGATTATTATTAATAGCTGCAGAGTTTGTCATGGCATTACTTGATTGAAACCATTGTTGATCGCTAGCAAATTGAGCTCCAATACTAAATGAATGCTTACTACCTGAAATAGGTAAATTAATACTGCCATCTCCATAAAGTAGTGTTCCATAATTATCGAATTGGTATCCCCATAATCGAGCATTATAGTTACCACTATTATCTGTAAATTGTGAACCGACTGCAATAGTACCGTTTGAATTGTTACTGTAACCAGATTGCATTGGTAACCAGCTATAGTTAGTATTTCCTGTAAATCCTGATTGGGCACCAAACTGTGCTGCATTAAAACCTAATGCAGACAGTACCCAACCATTGCCAGCATAGACATTTACTCCAATACCTTGATAAGTTGTCGGTACTGTTAACATATTCGTGTACATATTACCAGATAACCATGGACTATTATCAAATGCAATATACCCAACATCAGCATTCACAATATTTTTGTATTGATACTCCACAAATGCTTCTGGAAGTGTCCATGATGTGAACGTTGGGATATAGCTTGATTGATAACGTTGACCAACATTTGTTCCTGGGCGAATTGGGTTTATTTGATCATTTAGCTGTCCAATTGGATTCATAATAGAAAGTAATCCACCTATCGAAAATCCACCAACTTGTCCAGTTTGTCCAAATATGTTACCACCGTATGATTTACCTGCTGAAGCATAAGAGCCATCCCATTGATTATATGTCGCACCAGCAAATACATTATAAGTTCCGCCCGCAAATAATTTTTCAGCTAAATTTTGTTGTGCAATTTGGCTTTCGGTTAGGTGTAATGTTCCACCTCCAGACATCATCCATCCATATGGATTTTGGAAATAATTATAACGGCCAATAAAATTAGCATTTGAATTGTTGTCTATTGTTACAGTTTTTGATGTGTCAGATTCATTATCTGCTATGGCAGAAAATGATATTGCTGACAATAAAATAAGTAATATTTTTTTCATTCTGTTTACCTGATTTTATAGTTTATGATGCAATAATTATATTGCTTTAGTTATGGTGTTTGTTGTATTTTTGCTATGGTATTTTATTAAATGTGGTTATTATTTGATTGAGTTGTAAAATTTAATTGTATTTCAGGTTGTTACGTTGCGTATGTGTTTTGCTACATTTTATTGATTTTGTTGTATATGTTTAATGGTATTTGTTGATAAAATGCTGAGTAATGTTGTTATTAATGGAGTTTATACTTTAAGATATTCACTCAATTAATTTTTTTGTTTTGTGTAATTATTCTTCAGCATTTGTTAATGCAATGGTAAAATAGCTATTATCCATATTTATAATAAGAGTATTTTATAATGAAAATTAAAACATTGTACCTTGTATTGTTTTTGTCATCTAGTTTTTTAGTCTCATGTTCTTCTGGTACTACAAAGTCGCAGACTTCGAGTAATTTAACTATGAAACTAACTCCGATTAATAATAATGTAAATAAATCTACAAAATCTGTTTTGTCTAGTACTTTAAGTAATGCGATTTGTTTAGATAATACTTGTACATGGTCAAATAGCGCTAATCAAAACATTACTCAAGGTGAGAGTTCAGCCGCATATTGTACTGGTACAAATAACTCGTATGGTGGTAATGGTTATGTACTTGGTAGTGGTGCTTACGGAATGAGTTTACCTTCTGGGATTGCTAAAGCACAAACTGGTTATGGAAATACGGATGTAATTTTGGAATTATTCAATACACCATACTCAAGTATTACGGAGAGTATGCTACAAACTTATTATAACATGGGGTATACAACAATTTGGGTTTCTCCGCCACAATACAGCGCATATGTGCCATATTCAGGTAATTATGCAACAGACAATATTCCTGCTTGGTATGGTGCGTATCAGCCTATGGATTTTGGTCAAATTGGTAATGCTAATAACCCATTAAGTTATGGAACTGCTCAAAATTTATCAAACTTAATCACGACAGCTCATAGTATTGGTTTGCAGGTTATTGTAGATGTTGCAATTCATCAGTTTGCTCAACCTGGTGCGCAAAGTGGTGTTAATTCAAATACTGCAACTAATTACTATGATGTTTATAGTGGGCAAACTTATTCATATTCTACAGGTAACACTCAAGCCCTTTCTCAATTTTGGTGGCCACAAACTAAAGTTGCTGGTTATATTCCATTTGGCAGTACTGCAACTAGCTGTGCTTCGTTTGCTAATAATACTAGTGGATTAATTGCATTATGGGCAAATAACCCTAATGGTACTAATTATAATAACGGCAATGTTAATAGTACATCGCCTTGGAATTCTGATTTTTCAGGTACCGAAGGGTGGTTTAATAATATATTGCCTTCGGCATCAAATTCATCTAGTGGTTGGTCAGGGTCTGCATCATGCGGTACTCAATCAATTTTTGATGGTTATGCAGCTTGGTTAATGGGATACCAAAATGGTAGTGGCGCAATGACGCAATCAGCAAGTAGTACTGGATTTAATGTCGATGGGTTCCGAATTGATGATGTTAGTGGTCAAAGTCCGACGTTTTTTAATCAGTTATTCAAGGATACTTCTGCATATAATAAATCAACTAATATTTTCTTTGGCGAGTATCCAACTAGTGATGCTAATGATTATAATAACTATACTGCTATTAATACCGTATCAGGAAATAACTCTTCTAGTCATACTATGAAGATGTTAAATTTTCCATTATTAGCTGGGTTAAATAGTGCTTTTGCTTATGGTGTTGGTCTTCAGTCATCTCTAACATCAATGATCAGCAGTGCGAATGCATATCAATCAAGTTCTAATGGTACATTAGCAGGAACTAATGCAATTAACTTAGTTATGGATCAAGATACAGTTCCTGATAGTTTTAGTTCACGTGCTATGTGTCCTTGGACTGGTACAAATGAGTTTGAAATGAATTATTACAATGCACCATTAGCATATGGGGTTGTTTTAGCTATGGAGGCTGGTACACCATTTATTTATGCTGATTTGCAAGCTCAAGCTAATGTTGGTATTAATTCAAAAGGTGTTATGACTTCTGGATTGGGTAATGGTAGTGTGTCTTACTGGAATGAAAATGAAGTTATAGCAGGTGTTTACTTTCATAATCAGACACTTGGTAAGACTATGAGTTGGGCGAATTTAAGTTCATCCGACAGTTCAGATAATGTTGCTGCGTTAACTCGTGGTACAAATTACTTTTTTATTGTTAATAAATCAGCAACAAACTACTCTGCAACAACTGATTCTAATACAAGTCTTTCAAGTGGTTGTTACATTGATTTAATGTCACATCAGATTGTAAATCTTAGTAGTGGTAATTTTTCTCAACCGTTAATTATCCCAAGTCAATCAGTAATGTATTTTGTGCCTTATTCTGGTGTAGTGCCAAGCAATGCTGGTTTTACTTGTTCTTAAATTAATTGCTACTAAACTTTGAGATTTAATTATATAAAATTTGATAGGTAAGGATAAACTATGTTAACTAAAATGCAAAAGAAACTTAGTAATTTTTTTTACATAATTTTGGGTCTTCCATCTACTGCGATGGGATTTGCACTATGTATTCAAATTTCGGCATTAAGTTGGATTTTGAGTACTAAATATGGCTTAAAAATTGATGAGATTGGTCTTGTTTGGGCATCTGGTCCAATTGCTGGAATTTTAGGGCAGGTAATTGTTGGATTAATTAGTGATAATGTTTGGTTTATGAATGGTCGTCGCCGTCCATTTATTATCATTGGTGGTATTTTATGCTCACTAATGTTGTTGGCGTTGCCAAATCTCGATATTATTTCATCTGCACTAGGATTACATGGCATATTAGGTGTGGCTATCACTGTAGCATTGTTACTAGATTTATCAATTAATGTAGGATTTAATCCCACCCGTTCAATTATTGCTGATGTAACACCTGATGGAAAAGAACGTACTAAAGGTTATACATGGATGCAAACAATTTCTGGAGCATTTGGGGTTGCCGCATACGTAATTGGTGCATGGTTTGATAACTATGTACTAATTTATGTTGGAGTTGTTTTAGTATTAGTATTATCTATTTTCCCTATATTATTTATTCAAGAGCCCCGTGAATTAATACAAGCAAGCGCAGAGTCAACAAAACCAAAAGAAAAAAGCTCATTTGGTAAAATCATGATGGATATTCAACCTCTTTGGGGCTTTTTAGCCTATTCAATATATGCTATTGCAAAAAAACTTATTGGATTTAGTGGGTATTCAGTTTCAATAGCTAATATTCAAATTGATATTGTGATTATTTTGTGTTTATTTATTACATTTTTCTTTGTTTTTTATACATTAGCGCAAAAAGAAGCTGGAAAATCTAAAGAAGAAGCGGGTATTATAGGATTTAAAAAACTTTTAGCGGCGCATTCATTTACATGGATTGGTGTGCAAACTATGTTTGTTTATATGTTTGCTTATGTACAATACAAACTACCAGGGCTAGATAATATGAAGATGGGTCAGATTGTATCTATTTCGTTCTTGATTTTAAATGTTACAGGTGCATTGTTGCCTGTTGCTATTTTAGAACCATTAACCCGTAAAATTGGTCGTGCACGTACTCATGCTTTTTGTATTGCTAGTATGGCTATTAGTTATTTTGCTATGATTTATATCGGTATTTCACCAATAATGATTTATCTTGTAATGGCGTTTATTGGTATAGGTTGGGCTTCTACAATTAGTTTACCTTTTGCGATTATGACACAAAAAGTTGGTAGTAATAAAATTGGTCTTTATATGGGGTTATTTAACTTGTCAGTAGTTTTACCTCAATTAGTTGCGAGCTTAGGTATTGGTCAAGCATTAACGATTATTGAAAATAAAAATCTAATTTTTATAGTATGTGCTAGTACGTTAGCTATTTCTGCTCTGCTATGGTTTACTCTTAACGATGATTTAGAAGAAAATATATAATTTTTTAGTAGTATAAGATATTACACTTAACACATAAGAGAGCTTAATTAAGGAATAAGTTAGTTCAATTATTTTGTGCTAAAATATAGTGAAATTACTTCTAATTTATTAAGAAAGAAAATATAAATGCCACAAACAACGTTACATACAATCCGTGATTATTTGCGTTATGCAGTAACACAATTTAAAAAACACAATTTATTTTTTGGTCATGGTACAACTAATGCTCATGATGAAGCAGCTTGTTTGTTGTTACAAACTTTAAATTTACCTATCGATAAGCTTGACCCATATTTAGATGCTAAATTATTGGATGATGAAAAGCATCTGATAATTAGTCGAATTAAACAGCGAGTAGAGCAAAGAATTCCATTACCATACATAACAAACGAAGCTTATTTGCATGGATTTAGTTTTTATGTTGATAAACGAGTGATTATACCGCGTTCGTTTATTGCAGAAATTATTGTTAATGATCAATTATCTCCTTGGATTGAGCATCCTGAGTTAGTACATAATGCGCTTGATTTATGTACTGGAAATGGTTCGTTAGCAACTATCGTTGCTGATTATTTTTATGATGCAAATGTTGTTGCTAGTGATATTTCTGAAGAAGCTTTGGCTGTTGCTAAAATTAATTTGGAGAGAAATCACATGAGTGATCATGTTGAGTTAGTTAAGTCGGATCTATTTGCTGGACTTGGTCGCTATCCTGGTACATTTGATTTGATTGTAACCAATCCTCCATATGTTGATAAGCGAAGAATGGAATCATTAGCACCAGAATTTAAGTATGAACCAGAGTTAGCTTTATTTGGTGGTGATGATGGTCTCGAGTTAGTTGATATTATTTTACAAGATGCAAAAAATTACTTATCTGAGTTTGGTGTTTTGGTAGTTGAAATGGGCGATAATCGTTATGAGCTGGAAGATATGTATCCAGATTTACCTTTTACTTGGTTAGATACTGCTAGTGGTGATGGGTTTGTATTTGTCATTTCAAGAGCTGATTTAGAAGATTATTTTGACTAGGAGTAATAATGTTAAATTATGATTTGTATATTTTTGATTGGGATGGCACTTTAATGAATACTACCAAGACTATTGCAGATGGTACGATTCATGCTTGTCAGGTATTAGGCTTAAATGTTGTGTCTGATGAAGCTGCTAGATCAATTATAGGTAAGAGTTTTATTGAAGTAGTGAGTGATATAGTGCCTGAGTTACGTGATAATCCAGCATTGTTACAAAAATTTGCAGCTATTTATGAAAAGTTTTTGAATGATCATACTTTAGATAATCCATTATTTAGTCATGTGCATGAGTTATTAGAAATGCTGACGAAGCAAGAAAAAATGCTAACCATTGCAACAGGAAGAAGTCGTGCAATGCTTGATGATATTCTAGAAGGTACTGGGTACGGGCATTATTTTATGATAACTAAAACAGCCTGTGAATGCTTTTCAAAACCTCATCCTCAGATGATTGAGGAAATTCTTCACGAGACTGGTATTGAGAAGGATAGAGCCGTTATGATTGGAGATACATCCCATGATATTCATATGGCTCATAATGCTGGAATTGATTCAATTGGTGTATCACATGGTGCGCAGGATAAAGTAGAGTTGTCTGCAGCTAAACCTACATATTTATTGAATAATATTAGTGAGTTATTTGAAATGTTGGTTAAATGATGCACAAATTGGCAGTTATTTTGCATGAGCCAGATATTCCACAAAATACTGGAAATATTATTCGTCTTTGTGCTAATTCTGGAGTTGAGTTGCATTTGGTTAAGCCTCTTGGCTGGGGTAATATGAATGATACTAAGTTGCGTAGAGCTGGTTTAGATTATCATGAATATACTAATTTAATTATTCATGAGTCATGGGGAGATTGTCGGAGATATTTTGGTGATCGTCGAATATGGGCTATAGAAACAAATGGCGAACAATATTTTAATGATGTAAAATATCAAGTAGATGATGTTTTGTTATTTGGTTCCGAAACTAAGGGATTACCAGAAAGTATTTTGAACGAATTAGGTATTAAACAATTTCTCCGTCTTCCAATGCGTCCTACTCAACGTAGCCTAAATCTATCTAATTCTGTTGCTATTGCAGTTTATGAAGTATGGCGACAACTTGATTTTATTGGTGGTATTTAATTTAAATTGGGGCTTTGATTAGTGTTTAGAAATCTTACTAAGTTATTTTTTTTGATAATCGTAATTTTATTATCATGTGTAATAAATAAAATTGCTTATGCAAGACCTACAAAATTTAAACACCAAAAAGTAGATAATTATCATGCAAAACCTCATAGCACTGATTATATGAATGGTATTGCTAGTTGTTATGCTACAAAACTTATTGGTAGACGCACAACTAGTGGGCAAATTTTCTCAATGGATCGTTTTACAGGAGCGCATCCTACTTTACCAATGGGGACTAAGCTAAAAGTAACTAATCTAAAAAACAATAAAGTAGTTTACATTGCTGTAAATGATCGGATGTCAAAAAAAAGTGGGCATGTTATTGATTTAACTTTGTTAGCCGCTAAACAAATTAATGTATGTCCTAATTTAGCTGAAGTAAGTTTAGATATAATTGATAATAATACATTTAATCAAATTTTAAATGGTAATACCTCGCAGGTATTACTTAATTATAATCCTTTATTGAATGAGAGTAGTGTTTTACAAATTGCAAATCAATATGCTGCAACATCTAACGAGTCAGATATAAATCACTCTATGAATAAAGAGTCTAGTAATAAGGATAATTAATGAATAAACCTTTAAAAATTGTTTTTGCAGGTACACCTGAAATCGCTAGAATGGTACTTAATAATATTTTAGCGCATGATTTTAAAGTAGATTTAGTTTTAACTCAACCAGATCGTCCAGCAGGTCGTGGTATGAAATTAACACCATCGCCAGTAAAACAGTTAGCATTAGCAAATGGAATTGAAGTGTTTCAACCATTAGGATTTCGCAAAGATCCTTTAGCATTAGACAAAATTCGACAACTAGCTCCTGATATTATAGTGGTAGTTGCGTATGGTTTAATCTTACCACAAGCGTTTTTGGATATTCCTCGTTTGGGTTGTATTAATATTCATGTATCATTATTACCTAGATGGCGTGGTGCCGCACCAATTCAGCGTGCTGTTTTAGCCGGGGATAAAGTTAGTGGTGTTACAATTATGCAAATGGATGCAGGTTTAGATACTGGTGATATGTTGATTGTTGAATCATGCGAACTAACAGAAGATGAAACTTCTGCATCACTACATGATAAATTAGCTCAAATTGGTGCGGATAAAATTATTGAGTTTTTGGCTAATCCACAAAAATATCTTCCAATTAAACAGTCGGATGATGGTGTTTGTTACGCCCATAAATTAGAAAAAGAGGAAGCTAGAATAGATTGGTCTCAATCGGCAATCATTATTCAGCGTAATATTCGTGGTTATAATCCTTTTCCTGGTGCATTTAGTTATTTAGATGGTGTGTTACATAAATTTTGGGTGGCTGAAATAGTTAATGAAGTTAGTGAGTTAGATAGTGGTGTTATTTGCAAGCAAAATAAAAATTCTTTATGGATTGCTTGTGGTAATGGTAGTATATTGGCAATAACTGAAATTCAAGAGGCGGGTAGTAAAAAGAAAAATATTTCGCAATACTTGCAAGGTAAACCAAATTTAGTTGGAAAACGCTTTATCAGTGAGTGAGGTTTGAAATGAGTAATCAAGTAAAAACTTATGCTTTAATGGCGGCTATTGTAGCATTATTTGTTGTTATTGGCGGATTGCTAGGCGGTAAAAATGGTATGTTAATTGCCTTATTATTTGCTGGAGCAATGAATTTCTTTGCTTATTGGTATTCTGCGGATATGGTATTAAAAATGTATCAGGCGCAAGAAGTTGGACCACATAATGCTCCTGATTTATATCAGATGATAGTTGAATTAAGTGTAAGAGCTAACTTACCTATGCCAAAAGTATATGTAATTAATGAAGAACAACCAAATGCTTTTGCAACAGGGCGTAATCCTGAACATGCTGCAGTTGCATTTACAACAGGTTTAATGAGGGTTTTAAGTTATTCAGAATTACGTGGAGTTGCCGCTCATGAGTTATCACATATTAATCATCGAGATATTTTAATTTCGACTATTTCTGCTACAGTTGCTGGTGCTATTTCTGCAGTAGCTAATATGGCAATGTGGTTTGGCGTTAGAGATGAAAATGGTAATCGAAACTGGGTTGCAAGTTTATTAATTGGTATTTTAGCACCAATTGCAGCTGCAGTTATTCAAATGGCTATTTCTCGTTCTCGTGAGTATTTGGCAGATCAAGGTGCTGCTGAACTAACACAAGAGCCTTTAGCATTAGCGTCTGCATTACGTAAAATAGAGAATATAGCTCGAGGAGTTATTTTAAATACAGCAGAAGAACATCCTGCTACAGCGCAAATGATGATTATCAATCCATTAAGTGGTGAGGGACGTGATAATTTATTTTCTACTCATCCAAGTACTTCTAATCGTATTAATAGATTAGAAGATATGGCTCGTCGTAATGGTCAATTAAATTGAGGTTTATTATGAAAAATAGAATTATTAAAATAGTTAGTTTAGTATTTGGTGTTTATTTTCTTAGTGGTTGTACTGCTTTAGTTGTTGGTGGTGTTGCAGCTGGTGCAACTAGTGGTGCAGTAGTTGCTACAGATCCTCGTAGCAGTGATGGCGTGTTTTCTGATCAAGAGTTACGTGGTAAGGTTAGTGATGCAATTGATGCAACTATTCCTGGCAATAATGTAGAAGTTACTAGTTATGACCATAATATTTTGTTAACTGGACAAGTAATTAGTGCTGAAAATAAAGCAAAAGCAGAAAGTATGGCATTGCAAGTTCCTAAAGTAAGAAAAGTATATAATTATATTGAAATCGGCAAGAGTCAATCTGCTAGTCAAAGTAGTAAAGATACCTATTTAACTTCAGCTATAAAATCTAACTTACTGTTTTCAAAAGGTGTAAGCAGTAATGATGTTAAAGTAGTGACGTCTAATAGTATAGTATATTTAATGGGTATGGTGGATCCATATCAAGCAAAAAAAATGGCGCAATCTGCTCGTGAAATTGACGGTGTAAAACAAGTTGTTACTTTATTTGAATATGTTACTGAGTAATGTTTGGGAAATAGTCATGAATAGATTGATAAAAATATTTTTACTAAGTTTTAGTGTTATGGTACTATTAAGTGGTTGTGCGGTAGCTGTTGTTGGTGTTGCAGGTGCGGCGGCGGCTACAGGAACAGTAGTAGCAACAGATCCTCGAAGTAGTGGTGGATTAATGGATGATAATTCGATTCAAACAAACTTATCTGCGAAATACAGCAATAGTGATAATTTTCCTAATACGAATATTTATGTTAATGTCTTTAATAAACAAGTTTTATTAACTGGACAGGTTAAAGATCAAGCTCAAAAGGATTTTGCACAAAATATAGCGATGGGGTATCCTGGGGTAGTTAAAATTTATAATTATCTAGATATTAGATTACCATCGTCATTTAGTGCACAAAGTAAGGATTCATCAATAACGTCACAATTAAAAACTCAAATGTTATTTACTCGTGGTGTACCAAGTAATAGTATTAAAGTAGATACAACTAATGCTGTAGTTTACATGATGGGAATGGTAACGCAGCAGGAGGCTGAATCTGCTGCTTCAGTTGCAGCAAGAGTTGGCGGTGTGGATAAGGTAGTTACGCTTTTTGATTATAAGTAATTAATTGTGCATCCACATAAACAAATTGGTAACAATGCTGAATCTAGAGCTTTGCTTTATTTGCAACAGCATGGATTAAGATTATTTACTGCAAATTTTTTCTCTCGGTTTGGTGAAATTGATTTGATAATGCAGGATAAAAATGAATTTGTATTTGTTGAAGTTAAGCATCGTAAATCAGGAATTGATTCAGCATTAGAGAGTATTACACCAAATAAGCAACGAAAACTAGTTAAAACGGCCGAATATTTTCTCCTTAAGCTAGGTAGAGATGTCAATTGTCGTTTTGATGCTGTTGTTTTAGATGATAATGATCACCTAGAGTGGTTTAAAAACGTTATTATTTTATAATTATTAAAAATAAAATACTAAACATAGAATAAAGTCTGTCAAGGAGGGCATTATGAGTATAATAAAATTAATTCAAGATAATTTTATACAAAGTATTGAAACAAAGCAAAAAGCTCAATTAACTATGATTGAACCAATAGCAAAAGCAGTTGATTTAATTGTAACAGCATTTAGCAATGGGAATAAAATGTTAATTTGTGGTAATGGTGGCTCGGCAGCAGATGCCCAACATTTTGCAGCAGAGTTTACAGGTCGTTACGAAATGGAACGAACACCTTTACCCGCAATTGCATTAACAACCGATACTTCTGCTTTAACTGCTATTGGTAATGATTATGGATTTGATGTTGTTTTCTCAAAACAAGTTGAGGCTTTGGGAAATCCTGGTGATATTTTGTATGCTATTTCTACATCAGGTAATTCAGGAAATGTTTTGAAGGCTATGGAAGTTGCACAAAGTAAAGGGATGCACATTATTATCATGGTTGGACGTGATGGTGGTAAAATGGCAGAAATGTTGACTGAGCGAGATGTAAATCTATGTGTGCCAGTACAGCGTACGGCTCGGATTCAGGAAGTTCATTTGCTAACATTACACACTATTTGCGATGCAGTTGATACGGTAATGTTTAAAAGTTAATTTGAATTTGTGTACCAAATATCAAGTTTATAAATAAATGTTGTAAATTTGCAAGCTCAGGTTAGTTACCTGAGCTTTTTTATTGTCTATTATGCTAATTTTATGGTTGTTTATGGTTGTTTATGTTAAAATTATGCAGTGCATAGTTGTATATTTTTAACATTTTAAGGGGATATTTATATGAAAAAACAAAAATTAATATTACTTAGCTTAGTTGCGATGGGTTTAGCAGCTTGTAATGGTGGTTCTAGCGGCTCAAGTAGTAGATCTGGGGGGGGGCTGTAAGCGGTGCTTGTGCTAACGGTGCTGCAACCTGTGGAGCTCCTGCTGGAGCTGTACCAACAACTTATTCACAAGTAATTACACCCATCGTTAATCTAAAATCATCTTTGCAAGATAGCACATCAACACTCGGAACGCTTACAACTGTAAATAATGTATATCTTGATTCTACCCAACCATATCCAATGACGTTTAAAGTTACAGGTAATACAACCGACATTACGGTTAATTATACAATTAAAGCTAATGATTCAAGTATTCCTGCTGGCTCTACTTTACCGACATTAAGCCCAACACAATGTACTTTTGCTGCAAACAGTGATAGCTCGTGTACTGTAACTGCAACTTTAGGTAACGCCCCAGCTGGTGAATATCAAGTTATACCGAGCGTAGCTGGTGCAGCAACTTTACCGCCAATTGATATGACATTCCAAACACCAACACAGTTTACATTACCGCTTGGTACTTATTTAATTCCAGTTACAGAGGAGCGTGTGTATGATGGCACCAGCTGCACACTTGAGCCGATGCCATCATCAGTAGTATATGTTAATACCTTAAATGGGACATATGCATGTGCTTCTTCTGAATGTGTATCTATGAGTAATCACAGAGAGAGTTCGATTAATCTTCCTTTTGATGGCATTAGTTATAATACATTTACAGAGT
>DYTA01000107.1 GCA_020726205.1 Nitrosospira multiformis | reverse complement strand
CTTAATTGATTTAAAACAAATCATAACCACCAAAGATTTTTCATTACCACAACTAATCAAAACATTATTTACACTTGGTATAAAAACTATTTTGAATGAATCACCATACTATCACCATATTTTACAAGAGTTACAACTACTCAATGAGACATGGATAAATACATCGACAACTTATATTGGCGGACAAATTACATCTTTAGGAATGCAAAATAAATCTTTTACTGCAAATAACCACCCACACTACACTATTCTTAGCATGCATAATATAGGTTACAATTTTATTTACACTCGTTATAAAGTTAGTTATAAATGAAACTATATAATTCACCAATTGATAAATTTGAATATAACAATAATTTTTTTTATGTTAAGCGAGATGATTTATTATCTCCTGAATTTAGCGGAAATAAAGCTAGAAAATTAGCATATTATCTTGAGAATAATTGCGTTAACAATATAAATGAAATTATCAGCTATGGTGGTTATCAATCTAATTTAATGTATTCACTCTCGTGTTTAGCAAAAATAAAACAATATAAATTTACATATTACACAAAAAAGCTATCAGAAACAACTAAATTATTGGTAGAAGGTAATTTATTTGAGAGCATAAAAAACAATATGCAACTAGTAGAAATAGAAAATGACTTCCATAAATTCTGTGAAAATTTAGAACTAACGCTCAAACCACATCAATTATTAATAAAACAAGGTGGTGCTCAAATTGAAGCTGAATACGGTATAATACAATTAGCTAAAGAAATAGATACTTGGGCACAAGAAAATAATTATAATCCAGCAATTTTTTTACCATCTGGAACTGGCGTTAGTGCGCTTTATTTACAAAAAAATTTACCTAAATATAAAGTGTACACTACTAACTGTGTTGGTAGTGTTGAGTATTTAAAACAACAATTCATAAATTTAGAGCCTGAGTTATCAAATTATCCAGTAATTTTGCCCAACAAATTTAAATTTGCACAACCACATATTGAGCTATTTAATATTTGGCAAAATATATGTAAATGCAGTTCAATTAATTTTGATTTAATTTATGACCCAGTTGGCTGGAAAGCAGTTATTGATAATTTAACCCAAATTAAACAACCAATAATATATATTCACTGTGGTGGATTATTAGGTAATAACACTATGCTACAACGATATAAATATTTAAAACTTATATAAAAAAGCACCATATGGTGCTTTTTTATATTTTAGGTATCTTAATATTAAACTGACTTAACCAATCAACGTGATTATTAATCATGTTTAGTTGGCGTTTACGTAATTTTTCTAACAAATCTATATTAACATGCTGTAAACTAGATAAATCTTTAACACCCCAAATATTATAAAAATAATTACCAACTTCAGCACTTGTACCAATTAAATTTTCAACTAAAGTAGTGGCAAATTTTTGATTAAAACAAGATAACTTACTTAAAGAACAATAAATACTAGCTAAACTTTTCTCTGGTAAATTTTCTATAACTTTTGTTTCAACATAATGCTTTTTATCAGAATCAACTTTAACTAACACAGGCTCCTCTTGAGTAACTATAGTCTTTGCAATAATTGCATCATCAGCTACTTTAGGCTTTAATAATTGCTTCGAATGTATTTTACTAACATTATTATTCTTCGTTTCAACATTTTGTTTTTCTGCTGAAATTGATTTACGTAAAGAAGATGCTAATTTAGTAGCCATATTAAATTTCTCCATTCTATTTAAAATAAAACTTATATTACCATACTATAAAATTTTTTTTATTTCATTAATTAATGCAGTTATCTCTAATTTAGCTTTTGGATTATCTAAATCCATAACTGTTCCGCCAAATGCTGCAGCCTGCCGATAAGCAGTTCGTTGATAAATATTTGTTTCAAATTTTTCATACTCAAATTCGTTAATTAACTCCAGTGCCTCTTTTGAAATCGTTGCATTACTTTGACACATATTTGCAACTAACCTAGCTTGTAATTTTTCATTTATTTCGCTAGTATTACGAATTAACTTTTGAATCCCAAGTGCCGCCCACAAATCAGTCGGACTAGGAATAACAGGGATTAAAGCCAAATCTGCAATTAGCAGTGCCGATGCTGTAAAATTATTATCAATAGCAGGCGGGCAATCAATAAAAATATAATCATAATCTGCTAAATATTTTTTAATTTCACGATTAACTTTATCTGTTACATTAGCTAAACTCATAACCGCAGCTAAAAATGGTTTATCATCACTACAACTTACCGCCCAACGACTAGCACTACCTTGCGGATCACCATCAATTAACAACACTTTACTATTAATACCAATAACTCCAGCTAAGTTTACCGCTAAAGTTGTCTTACCACAACCACCTTTTTGATTTGTAACCAATATAACTTTTGCATTCATATTATTTCTACCTGATTAAATAATTAATATGTTTCACATGAAACATTATAAATCTTCTTTAACTGTATTAAATATTTTTAACGATGCACCTTGATAACTAATAATAAAATCAGTACATTTATTAACCATATCATTATAAACGTTACCCTCATTAAATAATAACTGTTCTAACAACGTACTTAATTTATTTAATTCAGTTTGTCTTCCACACCCTAAATCTAAACAATTCTTAGCAACCTCGGCAAAATTATACATTGAATTACCAAATATAACAGGAACTTTCATAAAAATTGCTTCAATTGGATTCTGTCCACCAAAATCTTTAAAACTACCACCAATAACCGCCAAATAACTAATTGCATAATAAGCCAACATTTCCCCCATACTATCACCAATTATTACTTGTGTATTATTTTGCAAAATACTATTATCTGAACGTCTTTGATATTTAATTTTTCTATCAACTAATAATTGTTCAAGTAAATCAAATCTTTCTGGATGTCGTGGAATAATCAAATAAACCATATCTGGATAAAATTTCAATTGATTGAGAATTATTTCTTCCTCACCATCTCTGGTAGAAGCAATTGAAATAATTTTTTTACCACTAAATCGCAATTTAAAATCATCTATTAAACTCAAAATATTATTCGGGACTACTAAATCAAACTTAGTATTACCTACAATATTCAATAAACCATTAAAATTTAATTTTTTAAAATTATTATAAGTATTATCATCTTGGCACAAAATTCCACTAAGTTCATTTAAAATCGGCATTAAGGCTATTTTAAAGCGATTATAGCCATTAAATGAACGATTTGATAATCTAGCATTAACCAAGTACAATGGAACGCTATAAACCTTAGCAAAATGAATCAAATTTGGCCAGATTTCAGTTTCCATAATAATACCTAATTTAGGTTTAAATGTTTTATAAAATTGCTTAACACTAAAACTTAAATCATAAGGTATGTAATGAACATAAGCAAAAGGATATAACTGTTTAGCTGTTTCTCGACCTGTTGGGGTCATAGTCGTAATTAATATCTGATATTCTGGTAAATTATAATTAGTTAATTCCACCAGTTTTTGCATTGCCCTAGTTTCACCAACTGACACGGCATGAAACCAAATAATTGGTTTTTCACATGGATTTACCAAATTAATACCAAAACGTTCATTCCAATTTTCTAAATATTGAGGATTTTTTTTACCACGTTTTTTTAGATAAAATGGAATAATGAGTGCAACTATGTATAATAAACTAGAATAAATTAATCTCATTCTTTAGCTTCACCCTCTTCTAACTTATTTTTTTCTGGTGTTTGAATTAAACTTGCTGAATTACTCATAAAATCCATAAATTTATTCATCATATTAAGCGGATTTACATCTTGCAATGCCTTAGCCGAATTTGCCATAGTTTTCATTGCTTCCATTTGCATTTTGTATTGCTCAAGATACGTAATCAAGTTTTTTGCAAAGTTGATTTGTTTATCGCACTCTTCAATACATTTATCTGGTGAAGTAAAAATTTCATTATTAAACATTTAAATTCTCCATTTTTATAACAGTTTTTTAAGATTATTAAATAGTCCTGAAATATAATCATTAAATTTTACACCATCAGTTAAGGTAAAATCTAAAAATGATA
>DYTA01000106.1 GCA_020726205.1 Nitrosospira multiformis | reverse complement strand
GCACGCATATCACCAGCTGCCCAAGCTAAATCTCCAGTACGTTGGAAACCAAACATTGAATAATAAATATAGAATGGAATCATTGGTACACCATGATTAGCATAACTTGTTGCGGCTGCAATCCATGTACTCATCGCACCTGGTTCATTAATACCCTCTTGGAATATTTGACCATTAACGGCTTCTTTATAGTACATTAACTGCGAAGCATCTTCTGGTGTGTATTTTTGCCCAACATGTGACCAAATACCTAATTGACGGAACATACCTTCCATACCAAAAGTACGAGATTCATCTGGCACAATTGGAACAATATGTTTTCCTAATTCTTTATCTTTAACTAACACATTTAACATTCTAACAAATGCCATTGTAGAAGATATTTCACGTTCACCAGTGTCTTTTAACATTACATCAAAAGCACTTAATTGCGGAACTGGTAATGTTATTGCTGAAGGCTTACGAACTGGTAAATAACCACCTAATTTTTCACGTTGTGCGTGTAGATAATTATACTCTGGTGTACCTTTAGTTAAAGTAATAAATGGTGCTTTTTCAACTTCTTCATCAGTCAAAGGAATATCAAACTTATTCCGAATATGTTTCATAGTTTCAGTTGATAATTTTTTAGTGTTATGTGCCACATTTTGTGATTCACCAGCACCTTTTAAGCCATAACCTTTAATAGTTTTTGCTAAAATAATAACAGGTTTACCTTCAGCTTTATTTACAGCTTCATAATATGCGGCATAAATTTTATCTAAATCATGACCACCACGAGTTAAAGCCCAAATATCATCATCACTCATGTCACTAACTAAAGCCAACGTCTCTGGATATTTACCAAAGAAATTAGCACGAACATATGCACCATCTTTTGATTTAAAATCTTGATAAGCACCGTCAACAGTATCCATCATTAATTGTTTTAATTTACCAGATTTATCATTTTCTAACAAATGATCCCAGTTACTACCCCAAATAACTTTGATTACTTTCCAACCTGCTCCAGTAAATAAACCTTCCATTTCCTGAATAATTTTACCGTTACCATTTACAGGACCATCTAAACGTTGTAAATTACAGCTCATAACAAAGATTAAATTATCTAACCCTTCACGAGACGCAATATGAATATTACCTAATGTTTCAGGCTCTGAAGATTCTCCATCACCAATAAAGCACCAAACTTTACGACCTTTAGTATTTGAAATACCACGATCGTCTAAATAATGCATAAAACGAGCTTGGTAAATAGCCATTAAAGGACCTAATCCCATAGAAACTGTTGGGAATTGCCAATAGTCAGGCATTAACCATGGATGAGGATAAGAAGAAAGACCAACGTGAGCAGACTCTTGACGGAAGTGACGTAAACGATCTTCCTCAAAACGTCCTTCAACAAAACTACGAGCATAAATACCAGGTGCAGAATGTCCCTGAATAAAAATCATATCACCATGCAGGTCTCCATTTGGAGCATGCCAAAAGTGATTAAAACCAACTTCATATAGATACGCAGCTCCAGCGTACGAAGAAATATGACCACCTAATTCACTAGAAATTTTGTTTGCATTTGAAACCATTGCAGCTGCATTCCAACGGATATATGCAGAAATTCTTTTTTCAATATCTTTATCACCAGGATAAACATGCTGACCTGATGTTGGAATAGTGTTTACATATTCAGTATTTACACTTTTACTAAGTTGAATACCAGTTTTATCACCAAGGTGTTTAACAACTGTTTTTACAATATACGCTGCCTTTTCTGATGACTCATACTCAACTAAATTGTCTACAGAATCAAGCCACTCTTTAACTTGTAATTGATCTAAATCATTACTCATTTACAACTCCCGTCATGTTAAAATGACAAAACATAGGTTATAAGATATTAATTACTGACATTAGTATATCAAATTAAACCAAACAACATATTAAGTATATTTTTGCAGTGCAATAGATAATTCACAAACTAAATAAGGTTATTCTATGTATAATCATCATCTGTAATATATTTTTTAGGAGCAATTAGTATGACAAGCAGAATCGCCGCAGTTAAGCAATTTGGGCAAAAAATTTGGTTAGATAATATTTCTCGCGAGTTTTTAGGCTCAGGTCAATTGCAGAAAATGATTGAAGAAGATGGTATTACGGGTGTTACATCAAATCCTGCAATTTTTTACAAAGCAATTTCAACAGACTCTCGTTACCAAGAGCAATTAGTGGAACTAAAAAAACAAGATTTAACACCACTACAACGCTATGAAGCAATGGCAGTTGTAGATATTAAACAAGCTTGTAAAATTATGGCACCACTTTATCAATCATCAAATGCTGAAGATGGATACATTAGTTTGGAAGTTTCACCTGATTTATGTCACGATGTAGAAGGCACAATCAAAAGCGCATTACAACTATGGAACGCAGTTGATGAACCAAACTTAATGATTAAAGTTCCAGCTACAGAAGCTGGGGTTAAAGCATTTGAAGAGTTGGTTATTTTAGGTCTAAATGTAAACATTACATTACTTTTTAATTTAGCTCAAGTTAATGCAATTTGGGATGCATATATTCGTGGATTAGAAACACGTGTAGCACAAGGTTTACCTGTTGACAAGATAAAAACAGTGGCAAGCTTCTTCTTATCTCGAGTAGATAGTGCTGTTGATGCTAAATTACCAACTGAACTTCAAGGTAAAACAGCAATTAATTTATCAAAACAAGCTTATTTAGACTATAAAAATATTTTCCATGGTGAACGTTTTGCAAAACTAAAATCACTAGGTGCAAAAGGTCAATATTTATTATGGGCAAGCACAGGGACTAAAAATAAAAACTATTCAGATGTATTATACATAGAAGAGTTAATTGGTGAGGAAACAATCAATACAGTACCAGATGCTACTCTTGACTGCTTCCGTGACCATGGTGTTGCAGCTAGTCGTTTAACTGTAGATATAGAAAAAGCAGCTGATATTCTATCTCAAATTGAACAACAAGGCATTAACCTTCACGATCTTGGTGAAAAACTTCAACAAGATGGTTTACAACAATTTGTTGAGGCATTTGACAAGCTTCTTGAGTTAGTAAAATAATTCTACACTATTTTAAAGAGTCAAAGATATGGCAAAATAATGTCATATCTTTTTTTATAATTATATAGGTACATAAAATGTATTATCAATTTCACAATGTATTATCACCTGCTAAACTAAATTTAGGTCTGCGAGTTGTAGGAAAACGACCAGATGGTTATCACCTGTTAAAAAGTATTTTTTGCCTTATAGATCTATGTGATCAAATTGAAATTCAAATAACTGAGAATGGAAAAATTTCACTAATTGAACATCAACAAGCTTGGTTTTATCAAAAAGACTTATCATATAGAGCCGCTAAATTATTACAGGAATACACATCTTGTAAACTTGGAGCTAATATAAAAATTAAAAAAGTAATTCCATCTGGAGCTGGCATGGGTGGTGGAAGCTCAAATGCAGCAACAGTATTAATGGTTTTAAATAAATTATGGAAAACCAATTTGAGCCAACAAGAGTTAATAGATTTAGGAGTAAAACTTGGAGCAGATGTGCCATTCTTTATTGTAGGTAAAAATGCACTAGTTGAAGGTATTGGGGAAATAATTACACCAATTGAAATTCCACAACTATATTTTGTCATCTTGAAACCTGATTTTCATGTACCGACTAAAGATATTTTTAGTAATTTAGAGGTAAATTTTGAAGAAATAAATCAACAACAGATAACAATTGAACAACTTTTACACGAAAAAACCAATGATTTAGAAAAAATTGTAAAAAAAATTTATCCACAAATAAATGACATTTTTAACGATATAAATCAATATGGTAACCCAGTAATGACTGGGTCTGGTAGTTGTATATATTTAACCTTTTCTGATAAAAATATTGCAAAAAAAGTTGCAAACATTTTGAGCCCAGGTTATAATATTTTCCTCGCAGCAAGATTACCAGTATCAACGGTAGCAAGCTAAAAGAAGTAAAGTAGATTTTTACTTGGGGTGTCGCCAAGTGGTAAGGCACCGGATTTTGATTCCGGCATTCGTAGGTTCGATCCCTACCTCCCCAGCCAATTTGTCCAAACGCGATGTCGTTTGGAGCAATGATAGTAAGGAAGGGCG
>DYTA01000105.1 GCA_020726205.1 Nitrosospira multiformis | reverse complement strand
TAATAGATCAAAATCAGATAGAGTCAATACCAACCAATAACAAACAAAAATAAAATAAAATAAAGTTTTCAAATTTACAGTTCTTGAAAACTTTATTTTATAGCATCAACAATTCACTATTATTGTTATAATAGTGAATTTTGTTATTTCTGGGTTTATTGACTGTAATGATATGTAATTATTATTAGTTAAAGTAATTGTTTTCAATATATACTCCTAAATTTTATGAAAATTATTTTCAATAAACATTGGATCATATTGACGACTAAAATTAGGTAAGGCATTAAGTAATACAGCGCCATATTGTTTTAATACAATCCGATTATCACAAATCGTAACTTGTCCATAATCATCATCACTCCTAATCAACCGTCCAACAGCTTGAATTAATTTAATACAAGTTTCAGGCAATGATACATCCATGAAAAAATTACCTTTTTCTGCTTTTACCCAATATTCTCGTACCATATTTTGTGGATCTTTGTGTGTTTCAAAAGGTAATTTGCTAATAATTACATGCATACAATATTTACTTGGTAGATCAACACCCTCTGCAAATGAATTTAAGCCAAAAATAATACTTGGTTGATTATTATCAATAATATCTTTATGTTCTGTAATTAATTTTTGATTACTAGAAAACTCTGTTTGCAATAATATTTTATTACGTAATTTAATTGACAACTGTTTATATGTTTCAATTAACTGCTGACGGTTAAAAAACAGTACCAAACTCCCATATGCTTGAGAATAGTTTAAGATTTGATTTAGGTAACTTGTTAATTCTTTTTGAAAAATTTCTCGTGTAGTATATTCTGGTGCATAACGAAATTGTGGAATCACTAACTGACTATGCTGTGGATAATTAAATGTTGTATCTAATTTTTTTTCTTTAACACCATCTAACAAATTTAGCCCTAATTGAAATTTAATATAATCAAAGCTATCTCCAATTGCTAATGTTGCTGATGTTAAACAAGCTGCATAAATACGCTTCCATAATTTATTTAACAGTAAATTACCAACATGCGTTACACCTGCAGTAATTAAATACTCATCAGTATTATTAAATAATTTTTGCTCAATCCAACGAGCATTTGCATTATAACGAGAATTATCTTGATTAATCAAATAATCAGCTGTCGTTGCAATACTTTCAATACTATTTAAATAATAACCAAGCTTTACTAAATTAGCTTCACTAACATAATCAGCACTATTTTTTATTTTTTCTTTTAGTTTATCCTGAATTTTTGTCATATCATCTTTAGCACCATTGGCACTAATTGCAATTTCAATAAATATATCTTTAATATCTTGATTTATAATTGGATTTAGATAATCATTTAAAATCAATACACCATTATCAAAAACATTACGATTAGCATAAGTAATTTGTAATAAACGATCTAGTGAGCTCCCTAAATCATTAATTTTAATTACACAATCATCACAAAGTGGAATATTATCTAATATATAGCTATTTGTTGTTCCATTTGCAATTAATTTACTTGCATTATTAACCAATCCAATACTTTGTTTTAATTCAAATTGCCCCATAAATCCATTTATTGCATAACTTGGAAAATTATGTGCCTCATCAATACACAAAAAATAATCCTCAGGCTTCCATGGTAAAACAGCAGCTCCACCATTATCAATATCAGCCATCAATAAACTATGATTAGTTATTACTGCATCACAGTTTTTCAGAAATTCACGATTTAAATAAAATGGACAATTTGATTCATCTTTTTGATTATGTTGGCATTGGTAACCAAGACACTGATGTTTATCAATTGTAATTAGAGGTTTTAATTTATATTCAATATTAATTGGAGCATTATCTAAATCACCATCCCATTTATGTTTTGCATACTCATTACTAATTTTTTGTAATTTAGCTAATGTATCATCAGCTTGAGTGAGCATATCCATACCAACATTAGAACAACTATTTTCTAATTGATAAGGACATAAGTAGTTAGCTCTCCCTTTAGCTAGGCCAAAATTTATTTTCATACCGCTAGACTTTAAAAACTGCGGAAAATCCTTACTGAATAACTGCCCTTGTAGTGTCTTAGTTGCTGTAGAAATTAAAAATTTTTTTTCAAATTTTTGTGCATTAATAATTCCAGCTAATATGTATGCAAAACTTTTTCCCGTTCCTGTTGGAGCCTCAATTAAACAAATATTATGTCCATTATCTAATTCATCAACAACGCTACTAAAGCACTCATCAATTACTTCAACCATCTCCAATTGTGAATTTCTAGTTTTAAAATTTGGAATATTTTGAGTAATTTGTTGATATTTACGTTGTATTGTCATAATATTGCCCAATATTGAATAATTAATGTAGGTTTTAATAAGATATTTATATAAAAACTCTCATAAAATGAGAGTTTTCTCGAATTAGTAGGTTAAACCAATTGATGCTAATGCACCCATTTGATTTTTTTGATAGAATTGATATTGCTGATCTTGACTAGCTACACCAGATAACTGATTATATTGGTAATATGCTTGTAAACCTAACTGTAAATCTTGCCACACATTAAATTTTGCACCAATTGTTGATACTAACTGGTAATTTGATGCAGGTGTATAATTTGAGTTTGGTTGTGAACGATCTGAGTTATATACCATACTTTGATCAAAATAAAAATCAAAAGTATTATCTAGACGATACTCAACTCTACCACCAACCCCGCCACTTAAAAAATAATCTTGGGTTACATTAGCAGTAAGTACATTTACTCCGCCACTATTTGACATATTATTATTAAGCGCATTAGATGTTAAATTAGTATTTCTACCTATTACAGCATAAGGCGTAACTAATAACTTATCAGGAATAGCATTAAATGCATAACCAACTTTAACATTTAAATCACCAATTGCAGGATCTTGCCCTAACGGAGCATCAGTTGCATTTGGATTTGAAGATCCTTTATTAGTATAATAAGTCATTAACGAACCGTCAAATCTTAACCATAATCCCATATCAAACAGACGCTCAATTCCAAATGACACATAATTGGTAGCATACTTACTACTTTGTTGATATGAATTAGTTAAATTACCAGAATTAACTCCAAAACCAAGATAAAATTGATTATCAAAACTTTGAAATGAAGTATATTCAGAAGACTCTGCTGTTAAATTAGTGTATGTATCTGCAAAAGTTAAACCTGAAATTAATGAGAAACCAATTCCGATTATAAATTTACGCATAAAATATCCTATAAATAATTATTTTGCACGGACAGCTAAATAATGTTTAATAACCGCTGTCGTTGATGAATCATGTCCTTCAGGAGTATCATTTTCAATATCTTTAAGAACTTGTTTAGCCAATTGTTTACCTAACTCAACACCCCATTGATCAAATGAATTAATTTCCCACATTACACCTTGTACAAATACTTTATGTTCATATAGAGCAATCAGCATTCCTAAATAATAAGGACTTAACTCTGGTAAAATCAACATATTACTTGGGCGATTTCCTGCAAATACACGATGTTTAGCAATTTCGCTGGCTTTCTCTTCACTCATTCCTTGAGCTAACAACTCTTCTTTAGCAATATCATAGCTTTTACCGGTCATAAATGCTTCAGCTTGTGCAACTGCATTTGACCATAGAATGTCATTATGTTCTTGATTACTAAATTTATCAGACGTTGCAATAATTATATCCATTGGAACAATTTGTGTACCTTGATGTAACATTTGATAATAAGCATGCTGACCATTTATACCACTATCACCCCATATAACTGGACAGGTTGGATAATCTACTAATTCTCCATTTGTTTTAACTGATTTACCATTACTTTCCATCTCTAACTGCTGAATATATGCTGGAAAACGAGTTAAACGGGTATTATATGGTGAAATTACGACACTGCGATAATCAAAATAATCAACATACCAATAACCAATTAGACCAAGAATCACAGGCAAATTTTTGCTTAAATCAGTAGTTGAAGTAAAATGTTTATCCATTGCATTACCACCAGCCAGAAATTGCGCAAAATTATCCCAACCTATATATAAAGCAACGCTCAAACCAATAGCAGACCATGAACTATAACGCCCACCAACAAAATCCCAAAATGCAAACATATTATCTAATGAAATCCCAAATTCAGTTACTGCTTTAGCATTGGCGGATAATGCAAT
>DYTA01000104.1 GCA_020726205.1 Nitrosospira multiformis | reverse complement strand
CAACATAAAATCAACATCACTATAAACAGGAGAACCTCCTCTGGATTTAATAAATGGCAATTGAGTAACTATTAAAGACTCTGTTAAATTACGATTTTGTGAATATAAGTTAGAACCATATTTTTTTATTGATGCAGGATTAAAAAACTGAGGATCTGCCATATAACCTGCATTATGAGATAATAAATCTTTTACAAGCCTATCATCTCGACACTGACCATTTATATCACAGCCTGTGTACTCTGGAATATAATGCTTAATTGGCATATCTAAATTTAATTTACCTTCTGAGACCAAATGCATCAAGGCATAATTAGTTGCATACATTTTGGTATTTGAAGCCAAATCAAATAATGTATTACACCGTAAAGGTGTTGGTTTTTTTAATTTATTTTGTAACGGTGCCGAATATTCTAAAGAATACCCATAAACAGATTGTTTAATAACAACTCCATCTTTTATAATCAGTAGTCCAACACCTGGAAAACCATTCGATACATTATTTTTAATTTGTTGATCTACTTTAGATAACTTTTGTTCATTAAAACCAACTAATGATGGTTGTATATTTTTTAAAGAAGAATCATTAAATGAAAATAAGTTACAATTCGTTTGAATGTCAGCATAACTATAATGTGCCGACATGTAAATAGCTAATAGTAAAAAAAATTTACTCCTCATTTATTTTAACTTATAAATTCTAAAAATTGACGCATAGTTGGTAATGAGCTAATTGCCCCAAAATTACTACAGCTATAAGCTCCAATTAAATTTGCAAAAGCAATAAAGCCTTCCCAATTAGGTTCATTATGTTGAGCTAATTTAAATAATAATCCTCCCATAAATGCATCTCCAGCACCAGTTGAATCTACTTGCTGAATTGAACGAGAGGGAATAATTTTAAATGTATTCTGAGTGCAAAATAAAGCACCTCGTGAACCGAGTGTAACAATGACTACTTTAGCCCCTATATTCAATAAATATGTAGCAGCTAACTCAAGATCATCTTCTCCACTAATTAGTTGTGCTTCAATTTCACTAACTTTAACTAAATCTGATTGGCTAATAAATAATTTACAATCTGAAATAAACACATGTAAAGAATCACTATTAATTAAATCACCTCTAAAATTAGGATCAAAACTAATAAAATTTTTATTACCAACAGCAAACTCCAACAGGTCAAAATAACTATTTTTTAATTCACTATTAATTAATGCCGTTGCAGATCCAAAATGAATTATATCACTAGAAGTGATAACATTAACATTGATATCACTTAACTTAAAATCACCATCACTTCCTCTATAAAATTCAAACTCACGTTCACCATTTTTATCAATAGCAACAAATGCTAAAGTTGTTTTACAACTTCTAGTAACGTGTGTAATATCAACTTGATAATTTTTGAGGGTGGTAAGTAGAAAATCACCAAATCCATCATCACCAAGATTACCTATGAAACTAGCCTGACCACCTAGTTTAGCAACGGCTACCGCTACATTAGCAGGAGCACCACCAGCTGTTTTGATAAAATTGGTAGTTTTAGCTAAACTATTACCAGGCTGACTAATAAAATCAATTAACATTTCACCGATACAAAATACTTTTTTCATATAAAAACTCTTTGAAAAATAACAATTGATTTATAAAAGACTAATTTGCAAATAGAGGAATAAAAATTGGAACAACAAAACTTAAAATCATACCACTTGAAATAGCTAACGCAACACAATTTTCATCTAAATTTTGCTTGATAATTGGTAATGAAAAATCCATCGCTGTAGCACCACAATACCCTACCATGGAAATAGGAACTACTCTCCCTAAGCTTGGTAAAAGAATAATTGCTAGTAATTCTCGAGTAAAGTCAATGAAAAATATAGTAGCCCCAAATTCTTGATTAGTTAAGTTCCCAACTAAAATGCTAGACAAAGTATACCAACCAAATCCGCTACTTAACATTAATCCATCACGCAAATTAATATTTAGTAACCAAGCTGCAAAAATACCAGCTATCATCGAGCTTAATATTATAGCTGTTGCAAGTTTAATACCTAATTTATTAAATAATAAAATTTTCAATGATAATCCTGCTAAACGCATCTGATAACCAACTATAAATAACAGAAAAAATAATAACGCCATGATAATCTGGTTTAAAAAATCTAATTTAATGTTTAAAAATATACCAACTATAATACCTAAGGAAATTACTGCTATATATTTACCACTTTCCAACGCATATTGCCAAAAATTAGCATTAATTTTAACATGACTTTTTGTCTTCAGAAGTTGATTTGACTTTCTAAATAAAAAGCTAACGCATACAACATTAAACAAAAAAATACCGACTCCGAAGACAAGCACATTTATTCCAATTTTAATGATCTGAGTATAAAAATTGGTAGCACTATTTCCAAAATTATACCCCATAACAAATAAAATTAAAATTACTATTGAAAACAAACTTTTATTTAACAAGGCTCCTGAAATTTTTATTTTAATAGCATTATAACCAATTAATAAAGCAATAAACAGTAGTAATATCTGCTCCATTTTTTAATCTTGTACCTGATTAATTAATTCACCAATACCCGAAATTGAAATCTTAACTTCATCACCAGATTTTAAAAATTTAGGTGGAGTAAATCCCATCCCAACACCGCTAGGTGTACCAGTTGCTATAATATCGCCAGGATATAATGTTATTCCTGCCGATATTGTTTCAATTAATTGAGGAATGTCAAATATCATTTGATTTGTATTTGCACTCTGCCTTAACTCTCCATTTACCCAACAATTAATGTGTGCATTAGTGACATCAAACTCATCCTTACTAACCATCCATGGTCCCATAGGGCAAAATGTATCCAAACTTTTCGCTAATAACCACTGTTGATGTTTTTTCTGTAAATCTCGAGCAGATACATCATTGATTATAGTATATCCCCAAACATAATCCATCGCTTTTTCACGAGAAATAGATGTTCCTGCTTTACCTATTATTACAGCCAACTCGGCTTCATAATCTAATTGTTGAGTTAAATTTGCATGACTTAAAATTTTTTGATGAGTTCCAATTACTGACTGAGATACTTTACTGAAAATAATTGGATATAATGGTGCACCATTTGTAGATGTTGGTCCACTACCTAAATTACTATTAGCAACTTCTTGCACATGATCAATATAATTTTTTCCAGCACAAAAAATATTTCTCAAAGGAATTGGAATAGGTGCCTCTAATTCAATATCAGCCATTGGAATAGCATCACCTAAAACTGGCATAACAAATCCACTAGCTAATATTTTTAGAATTTTAATTCCACCTGATTCTGCTAAATGCTTACTCAACTTAAATGGTTGCACTGTCTGCAACTTAGCATTAACTACACCGACATGACGAGAACCTAGATATTTAAATGTTGCAATTTTCATGATTTAATTCCAATCTATTTATGTATTATATAAAACTATGAAAGTGTTTAGAGTAAAACCGTAAACCGACTATTCCACAAACTGCAGTAATAATTAAAATATATAACGATGTGTTCATAAAGTAACTTTGTAAAAGATAATGAGACAAATCTAAAGTAAAAATAACAATACCACCAATTAAACTATATGCAAGAAAATATCCCAAATATCTACCGTGTAAACGATTATGCCGTTGGAAATCTGCAACGTTGTATAAAAAAATTGGATTTAGATATATTAATGCACCATAAATGAATGAAGATAATAATATCCACCAGACATAATCAACAATAACACGTCCTGAAATAATCCAAACTAGATTAATAAAAATACCACTCGCATGAATAAAGTATAATAAATTTCTAGGCTTAATGTATTGAACAATGTACCTACTTATACTCGCACCTATAAATCCAAAAATTGATATGCCTAAAATTACCCTATTTATAATCAAATGTGACCATCCCATATCTAAACTAATGAACGCTGGTAATCGAAATATTATCATAAATAATAAAGAGGTAGGATACGATAAAATCATGGCTCGATAAATAATATATACAAAATCTTTTTTTAATGTATATATAAACCCTAAGCGACTAAAATTAATATCTAATTGTTTTGCATTGAATTTATTTTTAACAATTAAATAAATATAAGATGTAATAATAAATCCAATGTAACTGCTCACCCCATCTAGACGTCAAATCTACCGCTTAGCGCCCAACTAA
>DYTA01000007.1 GCA_020726205.1 Nitrosospira multiformis | reverse complement strand
TATAGAAAATGCTTTATATTCACATATAAAGCATTTTCTAAATTCGTGTGCAAACTTTATTCACTAACAATTAGCAATTGATCTTTATTGAAAGATAAAACATCATCAAATGTATACTCTTTGATAATCTCACCATTTAAATAAACCGTTTCCATCATATCACGAACACCAGAAACTTGAGGCAAATCAACTCGCTCAGAAAATATATCACCATTATTATCTTGGTAAGTAGATACTCGACCAGTCAAAGACTGTTTTTTCAAATCAGTAATAGGACGTTTTAATAAATCTTGCCATTCTTTACCATCATATAAAGCAGTAGCTTTCATTGAGAATGAGAACTCATCTCGACCAGCATCGTGAGTCAAGCCACTTCCCATACCAAATACAATATTTTCTAAACTAACTCTAGCTTTATCCAAGCGAGCAACAATATGACGAACGCTATCGTTATTAATTCCATCGCCCTGAATTACCCCAATATATGGAGGTAAAACTTTATAGCCAAACTCATTCACCGTATAACCAAATTGCTCCATTAGTATTTTTACAACTTCCAAGCACATGGTTAAAGGATCACCTGAATCAGGGCGAACAACAACTCTTGCACCGCGCTTACCAAGTTCTATAATCCTTTGTTTAAAAACACCACCAATATACTCACGAGTTAGACGATAAATATCATAAGTATCACCAACAATTGAAATAATTGGTAAACCATCGCCCGTTGCAACTTTTTCTTCCAGTAGATTAATCATCATCTCAACTGCAGCCAAATCATCACGAGTTTCTGAATTAGACCATGTACACATCACACTGTGTTCTGAAGCTGTTACACTCATCCCATATGGTTTTGTAGTATTATAGTAATATTTGATATTACGATTTGCTTGAGCACAATCAGTACCATTAAATCCAGCAGCTAAATGCGCAACTCCAGCTAAAATATCTGCTTCATAGCTATCTGCGCCACGAGAACCAAAATTATGTAAATGAAAATTAACTTTACCTCTTTTACCACAATGCTTTTCCATCATTGTGTCAAAATAATTGTACAAATCAAAAGATAATGATGCTACGGTTGTCATTTTCCAACAAACACGTTGGAACATTGTTTCTACATATGAGGTTAACCAAGCACACTTTGGATCTGTATTCACCAACGTTACAGTAGCTACTCCAACAGGAACAAATGTTCCTTCAGGAACAGCACGAATCTCTAATGGTAAATATCCATTGTATTTTTCCAAAATATATTCCCAACGTTTTCGATCAAAAGTAAAACCTTGTTCTTTCATTTCAATTTCAGCTTCATCAATCATCCACGCTTCAACTTGTTGGCATACATATTTACGTATTGCATACTGATGCCCCATTGCTTTAACAAAATTTGTATAACGATTTGAACGTCGTGGAACTATTGTTGAAAACATATACTCTGTATTAATCGGCAACATTTTACCATGATCATTTTTATATGAATCAATATCCAAAATCACATTACGTTGTAAATTTGTTTTCATCATTTCTTTCTGCCTAATTAAGAATTATGGCGTAATTTTACTACGATTGACTTAGATGTTGGCGTTTTACTTCGTGGATCAATACTATCCAATGGAATTAAAACATTAGCTTCAGGAAAATAACTTGCTAAACATTTACGAGGAATATCATAGCTCACAATCTGTAAACCAGATAATTCCATATCTGGGTATTTTGCATTCTGGATTGTAATTAATTCTCCATCAGTAAACCCATGTTCTTTAATATCCAAAGCATTCATAAATAAAATCATTCGCCCACCTTTAATACCTCGATAGCGATCATTCATGCCTGAAACAGTAGTATTAAACTGATCATGACTACGAGTTGTCATTAACAAATATTCATCAGACGCTAACTGGCGTTGACTTACTTGATGTACGGTAAAATTAGCTTTACCAGTTTTTGTTACAAATTTTTGTTCATCACGCACTGCATTATATAAATAAAACCAGCCATCAGAATCAATTTTTTGATTAAAATCTACAAAACCAGGAATAACTTCACTAATTAAATCACGAATTAGTGCATAGTTATCAATTAAATTTAACCATTCAATAGGCCCATTTGGTAATAAGCGTGAAGCCAAATTAGCTACAATATCTACTTCGCTTTTTAATAGTTCCGAACACGGCTTTAGTACACCTGATGAACGATGCACAATTCCCATTGAATTTTCGACTGTTACTAATTGTTCTCCTGATTTCTGAATATCTTTTTCGCTACGTGCTAAACAAGGTAAAATTAAACTAATTTTTCCAGGATATAAATGCGTATGATTAAGTTTAGTTGCAATATGAACTGTTAACTCCGCTTTTTGTAATGCTAAAGCGGTTTTTTGGTATCTGGTGATGCCATCAAATAAATTACCACCTAATGCAATCAATATTTTCATGCTACCAGCATTGAGACCATTAATTACGCTAATCGTATCAATTCCTGGTTTAGTAGGTGCAATAAAGTTAAATCTCTCACTTAAATTTTTTAATAAATAAGCGGGTGGATTTTCTGTAATACCCATTGTTTTATCACCCTGCACATTACTATGCCCACGTACAGGACACACACCAGCTCCAGCACGACCAACGTGTCCACCTAACAATAGCAAATTAACTAACTGTTGAATCGTAGCTACACCATCATGATGCTGTGTTAAACCCATTGCCCAACAAGCAATTACACTTTTTGAGTTACAAAAAATCTCTGCGGCTTCACGAATTAACTTTTCTTCAACACCTGATGCAACAATTAACTCATGCAAATCTAATTGTAAAATACTA
This sequence comes from Nitrosospira multiformis, assembly GCA_020726205.1. Taxonomy (GTDB): domain Bacteria; phylum Pseudomonadota; class Gammaproteobacteria; order Burkholderiales; family UBA11063; genus Aquella. The sequence goes on along the minus strand of DYTA01000007.1, from coordinate 17,069 downwards.
TTCTTAAACTCTATAAATCCATGGGTCGTATTGTCAATAAATTTATGGTCTATTACTTGTGGTTTTGATTCTGCAATTTCAAATACTATCTTTATAATTGCACTAATTAATGCCATGTCACCATTAATATTAACTTGTAATAATAAGTCACTTAATGCACTACCTTTACCAATTATTCCACTTAAATGTTGTGGATTTTTAAAACGCATTAAACCAGCTTCAATTAACGGATTTATACTGACGATTTTACAACCTTTAGCTGCAGCCTTCTGCAATGCTTTCAACATTCTAGGATGATTACTACCAGGATTTTGTCCAAAAATAAATATTGCATCAGCCTTACTGAAATCATCAACAGTAACAGACCCCTTACCAATACCTAATGTTTCACCTAATGCAATTCCACTTGCTTCATGACATAAATCAGCACTATCTGGTAAATTATTGGTACCATACATTCTAACCATTAATTGATATAAAATGCTGCTTCATTACTAGTACGCCCAGAAGTATAAAATGCCGCTTGCTCACGATCATCCAATACTAATAGTTCTTTAGAGATTAAATCAAATGCCTCAGTCCAATTAATTGCTTGATAATGAGTCTCACCAGCACGAATTATCATTGGCTCGGTTAAACGTCCTGCCATACCCAGATGATAATCATCAAATTGCTGTAAATCTTTTAAACTATGCTTAGTAAAAAACTCGCTATTTGCGTGACTAGTCGTTATCTCCTCAGCAAGAGCCTTAATTCCATTTTCACAAATTTCAACAGCTAAAGCCTCTTCAGGAGCTGTTGGCCGGGCACACCCAGGACAATCAAAACCACTAATTTTATTCATGCTTTTGACAGCTTTAATCCCTGTTAACATATCAGACTTATGCCAGATATGTTGTGCTGCATTCGTTAATGAACGTACTCCACCTGCAGCAGTTTCAGGTCGAGCAATTTTTGCATTATTTTCTTTTTTAGCCATAGTAATCTCTTATTAATTAACAAATTAAACCTTACGTAATCGTAAAGCATTACCAATCACGGTTATTGATGACAGACTCATTACACAACTTGCAACCACTGGATTAAGCAAAATATGCCACCATGGATACAAAATACCTGTTGCCAAAATAACTGCGCAACAATTATAAATAAACGCACCAAATAAATTTTGGCGCATATTTTGATTTATTTTTTTAGCCAAATCTATAGCATAATTAACATCCGACAATGAATTTTTCATTAAGACAATTGCTGCACTTTGATTAGCAATATCAGTACCACCACCCATTGAAATACCTAAATTAGCTTGAACTAAACTTGGGGCATCATTCACACCATCACCAACAAACCCTACAATCTTACCCTGTTGTTGTAGTTGTTTTATCATTGCAATTTTATCTGAAGGGGTACATGTAGCATAAATTTTTGTAATACCAACTTTTTTAGCACACTCTTGAGCACTAGCATAATTATCACCAGTTAACATCATAACATCAATACCACGTTTATATAGTGCATCAATAGCCTTAGGTGAGTCATCTTTTGGCGGATCCATAATTTCTATACGAGCTAAAATTATATCTTCACGTAATAAATATACTTGACTGAATGAATTATCATTTAATAATTCAGTATTTGTCTTGGCTAATTTAATAGCTTGCGCTTGAGAAGTTATTGCATACTTTTTATTGCCAATTACACCCTTTATCCCAAATCCAGTTATCGACTCAAAACTCTCTACATCAACTATTTTGGCATGCTCAGCATAATTCATTATTGCCCGTGCTAAATGATGTTCCGAATACTGCTCTAATGATTTTAAAATAGATAATATGTCTTCTTTGGATTCACTATCTGCGATCTCAAAATTTACTACAGTTGGCTTACCTTGTGTAATAGTACCTGTTTTATCTAAAACAATAATATCTAATTTATCGGCATAACTTAAAACACTGGCATCTTGAATTAATATTCCTCGACTAGCTCCACGACCAATACCAACCATCAAAGCAACAGGAATTGCTAAACCAACAGAACATGGACAAGCAATCAACAATACTGTCATAAAAATTGCTATAGCATGATATACATTATTGGATGATGCATAAAAATACCAAGCTCCAGCACTAATACTTGCAATGCACAAAATAATTGGTACAAAAATTTTAGCAACTTGATCTGCTAATTTAGCTAATTTAGGTTTTGTTAATTGAGCATTCTTAACTAATTGAATAATTTTAGCTAAAACCGTATTACTACCAACTTGATTGATTCGATAAAGAAAAGATCCACTAGTGTTAATTGATCCAGCAATAACACTACTATCCTGAGAGTGCAAAATTGGTAATGACTCACCTGTTAACATCGATTCATCAAGGTAACCATACCCACTAATTATAATACCATCAGCAGGTAATTGTTCTCCTGGACGAATTTTTACTATAAAATCAGTACGCAATAAATTACTATCAATCAAAACTTCTTGATTATTTTGAATAATAGTTGTCTGAAGAGGAATTAACCCCATCAACCCACGAATAGCTTCAGTCGTACTATGTTTAGCTCGCTCTTCAATATATGCCCCAAGATTGATTAGACCTAAAATAATTAATGCAGACTCAAAATACAAATGTTGTATTAACTGAAAATTAGTTAAATAGCTCAAGACAACAACTAAGGATGAGTAAATCCAAGCAGAACTAACTCCCAATAAAATTAAACTATGCATATTAAAATTTAATGTACGCAAACCTAACCAACCACTAGTAATTATATGTTTTCCTACGGATATAATTACAGTTAATGACATTATTGCATACAAAACACCTAGCAAAAAACCAGAGCTAGTCTGCAAATTTAACATTAAATTAGGCAACATACCTAATATCATTAATAAACTACCAAACACTAATGGCAACACAATACTTGACCATAAGTTAATAGATTTTTCAGTAATCTTTTCTAAACTTGCCTCAAATCCAAGTTTTGATATTTCATCTATAACAATTTGATCATTTTTGTGAAGTTTATATTCAACCAACAAAGTTTTATCTAACAAATTTACTCGAGCATAGTTTATATCTGGAACTTTAAGCAAGCAATCCTGTATTTTAGCTACACAGCCAGCACATTTCACACCAGATAAGTTAAATTCACTACTCTCTTGTTGTTGTAATTTGTGATTATCTATCATATTTAGTTAAATCAATTTTAATGCAGTTAAAATCTGCTTAGCCAATTGTCGATCTTGTCCTTGATATGGATACGTATGAATATGAATTGCTGGATTAAAGTTTAGTTCAATCACCGCATAATTATTTTCAGTATAAGGATTATTAATATCACGAATCATCATATCAACCCCACAGATTGCGGCACCAACACTTGCTGCAGCTTTTATAGCAATTCGTTTATAGGCTTTTGGTACTAAATCAGTAAAATCTAATGAATCTCCACCTGTAGAAATATTTGAGTTCTCTCGTAAATAAATTTTTTCTCCACATTTAGGAATTGTTAAAAAACTTAAACCCTGCTGTTCCAAATACATTTTTTCAGCTTCAGCAAGCTTAATTTTTTCCAATGGCGTTACATAACCAACTCCACGTAATGGATCTTGATTTTTAACACTTACAAGCTCTTGAATCGTATTTACCCCATTACCAATAACATTTGCTGGCTCACGATGTAAAATGGCAACTGTCTGATTATTAATAACAAAGAAACGATACTCTTTACCTGAAACAAATTTTTCAACTAATACTTTACTATCATGTGCAAAAGCAATCTGCAATCCACGAATATAATCATCTTGAGTAAAAGAATCTTTAAAAATAGTAATACCTAAACCAAAATTAGTTGAGTTTGGTTTTATCACTATTGAACAATTTTTAAATAAAGGATAATCAACTATAGCAGAATCAATAGAAGAGTAGCTTTCACCATCTGGAACATTCACACCACTACGTCGTAACATTTCTTTAGTTACTACTTTATTTTCCATCGCAAGAATGGTTGCATAATTATCTAATGAAGTTTTAGTAGCTTGTTTTACTAATTGCGATATATTTTCATTATTGAGTTCAATAAAATTATCTTGTCTATCTAAAAATTTAAATTTTATTCCATGTTTAATTGACTCTTTTAGCATAATTTGAGTTGATAACTCTAGATCTTCAAAACCAGCAAATTTATAATATGTTTGCTGACTTTGTGTCAAATATTGAGTAGCTCTATTCATAAAAAACTGTAGATAGCCATGTTGCGTAATTTCTTTTGCTATCTCACAAGCATAACTAGGCTTATCCTCACGAAGCTTCATTTGCATTATATGTAAAATATTTAACTTGTCACTATCAACACCCAATGATGATAATGTATCAATAACATCAGTTAAAAACTCTGTTCCCCATTCACGTAAACAGCGATCCTCATCAGCATTATAATGTAATTTAATACATTTGGAACGGTCTGCATCAGCAGCTAATATTTGGTTTTCATTAGCAAAACGGTATTCTTCATCACTCATCCAGAAATCTGGAGCAACCAACGAATAAACTAGTAACAAATGAATAAAATCTAATGAATCTTGGGTAATTCCAATTTTAGTTAATGGATTTAAATCTAATGTACGAATCTCTACATAGTTAATTCCATTATTATATAAGTCATCGAGTACACCACCTTTACTCGATCCTTTTAATCGCAGCTGAGAATAATATTCTTTAGCTGCAATAATTTGTCCATTATCAATGGCTGTATTAATGTCTTCAATATAATCATATAATGAATTATATGAAACATAAAAATGTTCTAAATTACGATAACCACTCACACCATTTCTAAATGAGCTTGAGCCATTAAAAATATAGCTATCATCAGTAATTTTTTCTTTAGTACGCTTACAACAAGCACTATATGACTCGTGAGCAACAGAATTGGCACCTGTCAAATAAATAACCAGCCAACAATATTTTAAATAATATCGTGCAACCTTTAAATACACCTGATCTTTAAATTCACGGAATGACAAATTATCTGGATTAGCACAGTACATTAACTCCATAAATTTATCACTAAACGAAAAATTAAAATGCACACCTGATAATAATTGCTTACGTTTACCATACTTATGTGCCAAATACTCACGATACTCAGTAATTTCTGGATCTATAAATTGTGCTTCTTTAATTAAATTATCATCAGCAGGTAATCTAGGAGGCAAAGAATATGGCCATAAAACTTCATCTTTTAACTCTAATGAAACTAAATCATGAAGAGCCTCCATAAAGTTTAGAACCTCACCAGTTGAATTAAAAGTAGGTGTCACCATTTCAACTTGGGCTTCAGCAAAATCTGTCGTAATATATGGATGTTTAGCTTTATCACCAAAAATTTCTGGGTGCGTGGTTAATGCTAAATTACCATTTAAATCAGTACGTAAATTTTCTTTTTCGAGACCAAAATTACCACCTAATAATAATTTACCTAAATTATGTTGTTTAATCAAATTATAAAAATTCATTTTAATCTCTACCTTTGAATATGTGCAAAATTATCCCTAGTATTGTACCATGACAATTAATTACAAGTTATAGTACAATCAAAGAAAAAGTCGCAGAACTTACTGCGACAAAATATTCATAAACTATCTTATTTAATCAACCACTCTAGCATTATCACCGCTTTTAACGGTTAATACATTGCCTGACAAAATGCTATCTCCAACCGAAACACCACTTACAGCACATAAACCACTTTGTTGATTATTAAGCTTTTTAACAATATTCTTAGTTATAACTTTACCATTTTGTAAAATTAGCACGTAATTATTACTTTCACCACTTCTAAGACTATCACAATTTATAACTAGTTGTTGAGATAATTGTTCAAGAATAATTTCCCCTTTAATAAACTGTCCAGCCTTCAAACCAAGATTACGATTATTAAAATCTATATAAACCATATATGAACGAGTTCCAGCCTCTGCGACTTGATTAATACGTGTAATTACACCTGTATAGTACTGACTATCTGTCTCAACTTTAAACTTAACTGGCTGACCTAATGAAATTTTATTAATCTGATCACTAGGAATTGCAGCCTTAATTTCAAGTTTATCTAAATTGGCTAGTGCGAATAATTTAGTATTTTTCAATGCTAATTGCCCTGGTTCAATACTACGTTGATAGATTACACCGTCATAAGGTGCAGTAATATGCGTATTAGATAATTGCTTTTGGCTACGCTTTAAAATTGCCTCTTGAGCTTTATAATTCTGTAATGATGCTTGATAATTACTAACTAGCTCATCATATGCAATCTGCGAAACAAACCCCTGCTTCAATAACTCTGCTTGTTTTTCCATTTTTTGCTGATCCAAAACTAATTTAGCTTTTGCTGATGCAACTTCAGCTTCCTGCTGACTGACTGCTTGTGCTAAATCAAGTGTATCTAAATCAGCAAGAGATTGTCCAAATTTTACAAATTGTCCTTCATCAACATAGACTTTAATAATCCTCGCATCAACTTCTGCAGAAATAATTGTCTGATCCTTTGGTGATAAATCACCAGTAAAATAAACCTCTGATGCAATTGACTCTATCCGTACTTTATTAATATCAGATTTATTTAATAAAATTTCTTTTATTGTACCAGAATCACTTTGCTTTGATTTACTATTGACAACTAAAACAATTACGACTATTACAATAATTATTATCAACCACCATTTTTTACTTAATAAAAAATTTTTCATATTTAATTACAACTTAACAATGTTTAGACTAATATTATACCAAATATGCTATAATTTTAATCTAACAAAACCATAGATGGAATAAAAATCATGGCAAAAATTACCAAGAAGAATGCTTTGCAGATTAATCAAAAACTTGAACTAATTTCAATTCAACAATTTAGTAGTATAGCAATGACATTTTGGGTAGGTGGTACACTTACAATTGGATTAATCGTTATTCCATTACTCTTTAAAGTATTAGATGAAATAACCGCAGCTGGTTTAGCTGGACAACTATTAAATATTAACGCATATATTGGAATTGTTGCTCTTTTTTTAGCTTTGATTGACAATTGTGTACAATTTAAATTTAACGTTATTAGCTCTCGGAAGTTTTGGTATGCAATAATTATGGAAAGTATCCTAGTAATTAACTATTTTGCCATATTTCCAATAATTGTTAATTTACGCACGAAATTGACAGATATGACTAATCGTGTGATACAACATAGTAGTGAATTTAGCTTTTGGCATTCAATATCATCTATTTTATTTCTTATAACCTGCGTTTTAGGTACTTTGTATATCTTAGAAAAGCGTTAATAAATAGACCCACACAGATTGTGATACAGAAAATTATTTAAAATTAAACTTAGGTGATAAATTTTTTGTGAGATTTTTATAGATTATAATTTGAAGTTTTATATGAAATGGTGGCCTGGGGCAGAATCGAACTGCCGACACAAGGATTTTCAATCCTCTGCTCTACCGACTGAGCTACCTGGCCATAAATCGGATTTAAAATGGTGCCGGAGAAAGGAATTGAACCCTCGACCTTCTGATTACAAGTCAGCTGCTCTACCAACTGAGCTACTCCGGCACTAAACGTCTCGTGGTGGCGAATCAGGGATTCGAACCCCGGACCTGCGGATTATGATTCCGTCGCTCTAACCGACTGAGCTAATTCGCCCTTAACGTTGAGATAGTTATTCTATCTCAAACGTAAGTACTTTGTCAAACTTTTTAACAATTATTTTACATAATTTTGCTAAATTAATTCGCTATACGAGATAACGCATTGTTTTTACCTAAGATATAAATTACAGCATCAAACGATGGTGTTTGAGTAGTTCCACATAATTTTAAACGCAATGGCATTCCAAGCTGTGGCATCTTAACATTATTACTAGTACAAAACTCTTTTATTGTCGCTTTTATTGAATCTAAAGTCCACTCAGGAATATTTTCAAGCGCATTTGCAAAACTAGCTAAAATAGAAATAGCTTCAGGTGTTAGATGTTTAGCAACATCAGCTTCATTTGTAATTTGTGGTTGGTAAAAATAAGCAACTTCTGTAGCCAATGAATTTAAATTATCACTTCTGCTCTTCACTAAATCTAAAATTGCCATTAAATCCAAACCAGATAAATTATAATTAGTTAATTTAGGTTTTAGTAAATCAATTAATTTATCATTTGACATCGATTTAATATGCTGGGCATTAACCCAGTGAAGTTTTTTCATATCAAATCTAGCTGGTGATGGAGAAATATTACTTAAATCAAACCATTCAATAAACTGTTCAATACTAAACACTTCATCATCACCATGCCCCCAACACAATCTAGCTAAATAATTTAATAACGCCTCGGGTAATATACCCATATCTTTGTATTGCATAACACTTACAGGGTCACGTCTTTTAGACATTTTTTGCCCATCATCACGTAGAATCATTGGCAAATGAGCATATTGAGGAGGCGTTACACCTAATGCTTTCAAAATATTAATTTGGCGCGGCGTATTATTCACATGATCATCACCACGAGTAACATGTGTAATCCCCATATCCCAATCATCCACTACTACACAAAAATTATAGGTTGGAGTACCATCAGGACGAGCAATAATCAAATCATCCAACTCACTGTTAGCAATCTCAATTCTGCCTTTTACTAAATCATCCCATGCGACAACTCCATCTGTTGGATTTTTAAATCTTACAACTGGTTGAACACCATCACGAGGCTTGTGACTCTCACGACATTTACGGTTATAACGTGGTTTCTCACCATTTGAACGTTGTTCTTCACGCATTACATCTAATTCATCTTTAGAACAATAGCAATAATACGCAGTTCCTGCATCTAACATCTGCTGAATAACTTGTTTATACCGCTCCATTCTCTGCATCTGAAAAAATGGACCCTCATCATGATGTAAACCTAACCAATTCATACCCTCAATAATACTATCTACAGACTCTTGAGATGAACGCTCTAAGTCAGTGTCTTCAACTCTTAAAATAAAGGTACCATTATTTTTTTTAGCATATGCCCATGAGAATAGTGCTGTACGAGCACCACCAATATGTAAAAATCCAGTCGGACTTGGTGCAAAACGAGTTCTTACCATAATTAATTTTCTCTTTCTAATCTAATAATTAACGTATAAAAATATATTTAAAAATCTGTAAGTCTTATTGATTTTCAGTTATTAAAGTAACTCCTTCTGGAGTAATAGTTGATGAATATTTTGGGTTACTGTTATTTTGATCAACTATTATTAGTGAACAATTAGTCGGTAATTTAGCTGTAATTTTGTTACTCAATCGAATAGCAAACTCTTGCGACTTTTCATCATGATAGTAAATATAAATTTTACTTGCATTATTCTCTACTGCCGACTCAATCACCTGTTGCACTTTCGCTTTTTTCACACTCATTGAATCATTATATAACACATAACTCGGTGTAGAAAGTGAGCTGGCAAAAACATATCCAGTAAATGAAAAAACAAACAACCAGCCTATAATATACTTTTTCATAAAAACCCCTAACGTACAAAACTAAATGTATCTGGCGTTGCCGCTTCCCAAAACCTACGATAACGCTCTGGTATCGATTGATCATTTAATAAACAATCTGGTTTAATAAACTCATAAATTTCATCAAAGTAACGAACTTCATGATCACTTATTCTTCTCATTACACTAGATGGCAAAATATCGCTTGGATTATCTAATCCCATTGCCCCAACTAATTCAACAAAATTTCTCACTGTTGCTTCATGATAACGATAGACACGCTCAGTTTTATCTTCTATATCCAGTTGTTTAAATAATTTAGGATTTTGCGTAGCAACCCCCACTGGACACGTATTGTTACCGCATTGCTTAGATTGAATACAACCTAATGCTAACATCATCGCTCTTGCAGAATTAATAACATCCGCACCTAATGCAATCATTCTAACCATATCAAAACCAGAAGTATTTTTACCACTAGCAATAATACGAATATGTTTGCGTAAGCCACAACCAACTAATGCATTATTCACAAACACCAAAGCCTCTTGCAGTGGCATACCAATTGAATTTACAAATTCAGATGGAGCAGCCCCAGTTCCTCCCTCCATTCCATCAATAGCAATAAAATCAGGATAGATTCCTGTTTTTAACATTGCTTTACAAATTGCAAAAAATTCAGTTTTTTTCCCAATACATAATTTAAAACCAACAGGTTTACCATCTGATAGCTCTCGTAATTGCTGAATAAAATGACACAATCCTTCTGGTGTAGAAAATGCTTTATGAGTTGGCGGTGATAAAACATCTTTACCCATTGGAACATCACGAATTTTTGAAATTTCTGGGGTGATTTTTTCTTTAGGTAACATCCCACCATGAGCAGGTTTAGCACCTTGCGAAAGCTTAATTTCAATTAGTTTAACATTTGATAGCGTTGCTTGTTTTCTAAACTTGACCGGGTCAAAATTACCATCAGGAGTCCTGAAACCAAAATAAGCTGTAGCTACCTGTAGACCAACATCACCACCTTGTAAATGATATTCAGTAAGACCACCTTCACCTGTATTGTGTAAAAAATTTCCTTTTTTAGCACCTAAATTTAATGCCATAATTGCATTTTTAGATAAAGCACCAAAACTTAGTGCCGAAATATTTAAACGAGAGGCTAAATAAGGTTGACGACATTGTTCATTACCAATCATAATTCGAGGATCAACTGTACTATGATGTTTTGGAGCTAATGAATGTAATGCCCATTCATACCCAGCCTTCATAATATCCAAATCATTACCAAATGAAATGGTATCTGGGATACCTTTAGCTCGTTCATATACAACTGTTCGGGTTTTACGATCAAATGGGCGTTCACTATCATCACTCGCCACAAAATATTGTTGAATTTCAGGACGGAAAAACTCTAAGATATAACGCATATGCCCTAATACAGGAAAATTACGTAATAACGTATGCTTTTTCTGAATTCGATCATATAGACCAACCACAATTAAAAATCCCAATAAGCCAAAAATCCAATACCATGTAGCACGAAGTAAAATTAGCAACGCAACGATCACAATTAATACCATGCCAAAGCCTATATACCACTTACGCCGTTCAGTAACCTGCATAATAATATCTCCATAAAATTATTTTTAACACTGTATTTTATCATTAAATATCAAACATAAATTTATTGTCTAAACTATAATTTTTGTTGTCTTCATTCTATTTGGCAGACATTGCACTAAATTTATCAATAAGATAATCAATGATATATATTTAATTAATAAAATACTTTGCAAAATAAAACCATTTGACTTAATATAAAATAAGAAAAAACATTGAGTAACATTAGATATTTCAAGTAGATAGAAGTAAAATAAATTAATCCGTACTCGCAATAAAACTAAACAACTTAATAAGTATAAGTTATATTGTGGCGAATAAACTCGATCAGTTAACAAAAATAAAATCATTACGATAGCTAATTTTGTTTCTAATTCCAAATCACGATATTTAGTAATTAATACTAGGTAACCTAATGCAAATAAAAGTAAACTAACTTTACCAGACCAATTACCATATCCAAAATGATCAAAAAGTTGAAAAATCAACCAAGTCCATGAACCATCATGAATATCTCGAGCAAAATTAGACTGAATTTGCCAAACATATGGAAATACCCATGCAGACCAATCAAAGTACATCAGCGGTACATTTAAACATAGCCAAGTTACAATAAAAATCAAAGATAATTGCCAAAATTTCATACGTGATACAGACAATAAGTAAATTGGTAATACAAAAATAGGGAAAACTTTTAATGTAGTACCCAATGCTAACCACATAACACCATAACTAAGTTTATTATGTCTATAACAAAAATAACATAATAACATAGTAAGAATTGGTAATAAATCTAAATTATAAAGAGCAAAAAATAAAAATGATGGGGCACACAACCAAAATATAATAATTTTACGCAAAGATTGTTGAAGATGAACCAATAAACTAGTAATCATTAACGCAATTATTAACAATATACTAGAAATAATTATCATATACCAAGTATAATTACTTTGAATGTTTGGTATTTTGGATAATAATATAAAAAACATCTGAATTCCAGATGGGTATTCCTGTGGGTATGAAAAACCTTGACTCAAATAATTATTCCAACAATACCATAAATCACTGTAATATGTACTAAAATGAACATACATCCAATTTAATACATCTAAATTCATTCTTATAGCATATTCAGGTAAAAGAACAATGGTTGTCAAAATTAATATCAATGATTTTTGTTTTAGCATAAAACTCCATTCTCGATATAAAAAACCATAACTCAACTAAGTTATGGTTTTAATGTTAATATCATAAACTATATCAATTAACGAGATGTCCCAGCTACGGTCAAACCAAAAGATTGCATAATTCTAGCAACTTCAATCTCATTTAATTCATAGTAATTACCTCGTTTTAGGCGTGGTGGCAAGTCAATTGGACCAAATCTTACACGTATTAAACGGCTAACTGTAACATCAAAATGTTCAAACATACGACGCACTTCACGATTACGCCCTTCCATTAACAAAACTTTATACCAATGATTCCTTGCATCACTTTCTTCTCGCTCTAACTTGATAATATCTTTAAAGTTAGCCTTACCATCTTCAAGCTGGATTCCTGTTTTAAGTTCTTTAATTTGCTCAGAAGTTAATGGTTCGCCGTAAATCCGTACCGCATATTCACGCTCAACTTCATAGCGAGGATGAGTAAAATGATTGGCTAACTCACCTGATGTGGTAAAAATTAGTAATCCACTAGTGTTATAATCCAAACGACCTATTGCCGTAAAACGTAAATTACGCAATAATGGAATACGATCATACACAGTATCACGACCTTCTGGATCGCTACGTGAAACTAACTCACCTTCTGGTTTATGATAAATAATAATTCGAGCTAAACGATCCTGCCATTTAATACGAATCGGACGACCCAAAACTTCAACTCGGTCTTGCGCTGTAATTTGCTGTCCAAGCTGAGCTTGACGACCATTTACTGTAACTTTACCTTGCGCAATTAAGTTATCACATTCTCTACGAGATGCTACCCCTGACATTGCTAATGCTTTAGAAATACGTTCGCTATGCCCCTGTTTGGGGTCTATTCGTTCTTCACGAATTCGTTGGGCAGTAATTTTTTCAGTTTGATTTTGACGATAGAGCTTAACTCGTTTTGCATTGCGACGCTCACCAGTAAATTCATTCTTACGCTCGTTATCACGATCTTGTCGTGGAGCTGATTTAACATCACTAGTTGTTTTAGTTGTTGGTGAATTACGAGATTTGTTATTTCGACTATCTTTTTTTTGGGGCGCATCGCCCATCATTTCTTTTAATTTTTGTTTAATATTAAACTTCACGACCAATCTTTCTTTGACTAATTTTATTGCAATGACTCTATTATACCGCACTCTAAGATATTTTATATTAACACAAATGATTCATGAAGTTAGAACCATCACAAAAACTATCCATTTAAATAATAAGTTACAATCAAAATAACACCTGTAGGAGTAATGACTTATGCTACAATCAGTTGTTTATTATACAAACACCCCATCAATAGATCTATTTTGGTTTATTGATTCGCTAAGTATAATTGACGTAACGGAATAATAATTAGTAGAATTTTTTAGAGTGGCGATAAAATGAAAATAAATATTTCAAAAGATAAAGATGGACAAAAATATCTAGAAGTAGATGCAAATGCTTATGATTTAATTAACAATCCACTATTAAATAAAGGACGCTCTTTTAGTGAAGAAGAACGTGCTGCTTTTCATTTAGAAGGATTAGTTCCACCATCTAGTTACTCACTAGATAGTGTTGTTGAAAAAGACTATCGTATTATTGAAAATCTCACTGATGACTTAGGTCGTCATATATTTTTACGTGGCATTCAGGATCGTAATGAAACCTTATTTTATGCCTTACTAAATAAATATACTGAACAAATGATGCCATTAATTTATACTCCAACTGTGGGACAAGCTTGTCAAAAATTTGGGCAGATTTATCAAAGACCACGTGGCTTATTTATTAGCTACCCTCAAGCAGATAAAATTGACGAAATTTTAAATCATGAATTTCTAGATGATACAGAAGTTATTGTAGTTTCAGATGGTGAACGTATTTTAGGACTTGGCGATTTAGGTGCTGGTGGTATGGGCATTCCGATTGGTAAACTATCACTTTATACTGCTTGTGCAGGTATTGCACCAAACAAAACTTTGCCAATTATTCTTGATGTCGGTACCGATAACCAAGCATTATTAGATGATCCATTATATTTAGGCTGGAACCATAAACGTATTCGTGGTGAAAAATATGATGTTTTTGTTGATAAATTTGTTAAAGCTGTAAAAAAACGTTTTCCAAATGTATTATTACAATGGGAAGATTTTGCACAAAATAATGCATTAAAACTATTAAACCGCTACAAAGATGAACTATGTACATTCAATGATGACATTCAAGGTACTGCTGCAATTGTGGTTGGTGCATTATTAGCAGGAACAAAAGCATCAGGTATTCCTTTAATCGAGCATAAAATTGTTGTAGTTGGTGCTGGATCAGCTGGTGTTGGTATTAGTAATTTAATCTGTGATGCAATGGTAGATAATGGCTTAAATCGTGATCAAGCAAATCAAAATATTTTCTTAGTTGACCGTTTTGGATTAATTACAGATAAAGTAGAAAGTTTGGACTTCCAAGCTCCATTTATTAAAAATGATACTCATTTAGTAGGATGGAATGTTAATAACATTAATAATATTGGATTACTTGAAACTGTAACTAATGCTAAAGCAACTATGATTATTGGTGTGTGTGGACAAGCAGGAATATTTACTAAAGACGTTATTTTGCAAATGGCACAAAATTGCGAAAGACCAATTGTATTTCCATTATCTAATCCAACAGTTAAAGCAGAAGCTCATCCACATGACGTATTGGACTTGACAAATGGTAAAGCAATTGTCGGTACAGGTAGTCCATTTGCTCTATACCCACAAGGTGAAACTAGTCGTCGGATTGACCAAGTTAATAATTCATATGTCTTCCCTGGTATGGGATTGGGTATTCGTGCGGTTAATAGTAAACGTGTTACAGATCGTATGTTCTTAGTTGCAGCAAAAGCGTTAGCAGAAATTTCACCAGCCGTGGCTGACTGTAACGCTAATTTATTACCACCACTTAGAGAAGTTAGATCGGTATCAAAACATATAGCTTTGGCTGTTGCAAAAGATGCAGTAGCGAGTGGCTTAACCGATAATAAATTTAGTGAAAAAGAAATTATTGCATTAATTGACGATTACATGTGGGAACCGGTGTATTTACCATATCATAAAAAATGCTAAATTAAATGTATAAAAATCTCAGCAATGTGTTGAGATTTTTATATTTTCAATTTATACTTTAATGGAGACAAATCATGGAGTTAATTTTAAAATCTTTAGTGCCACTTACTTTTGTTATTTTCATTGGTTGGATAGCAGGAATTCGTAAACTAGTAGATAGCAAACATAGTAATACCTTTGCAACGTTTGTTATGAGTTTCAGTTTTCCATGCTTACTATTTGTAAAAACTGCAACATCTAAATTAGAGGATTTAATAAATTATCGTTTTGTTATTGGCTTTGCTCTTGGTTTAATGGGGATGTACTTACTCACGTTCTTACTAAATCGTTATGTTTATCGGCGGTCATTAAGCGAAAGTTGCCAGAGTTCTTTTGTTTGTGCTTTTCCTGACATGGCATTTATGGGAATTCCAATTTTTATGGTAATTTTTGGTGAAACGTCTTTAATCTCAATTGTAGTTGGGAATATTGTTACTAGCTTAATTATGATACCATTAACGGTATCTATCCTAGAAATATCACAGCCAAGCTCAGTTAAA
This sequence comes from Nitrosospira multiformis, assembly GCA_020726205.1. Lineage (GTDB taxonomy): Bacteria > Pseudomonadota > Gammaproteobacteria > Burkholderiales > UBA11063 > Aquella. The sequence continues at coordinate 1,056 of DYTA01000007.1, read as the reverse complement.
ACCAGCATTACAAGTTTGATTCTAAAAGTATTCAAAAAGCCTCTAGTATTAGCTCCTGTGTTTGGTGTAATTGTGTCATTTATCGGAATCAAGGTTCCTGACCTCGCAATTGATTCTCTTAAATTAATTGGCGGTACAACATCTGGAGTATCTTTATTTGCTCTTGGTTTAATTATGTCTGCTGATAAAATTAGTATCAGTAAAATGGTAATAATAAATATTTTTAAAAAGAACTTGTTGCAACCTTTATTAATGTGGGGTATTGTAATTGCATTGGGTATCACTGGTGATTGGGCAAAAGAAGCTATTTTACTTTGTGCAATGCCGCCTGCAATTATGACTACAATGTTTGCTGTAAAATATGACACCTTAAAAGTTGAGTCAAGTAGTAGTACGGTATTAGGAACAGTTGTAGCATTATTTACAATGGCGGTCATTATGCATCTAATGGGAATTGGTGCAGCCTAAAAATCAAATAAAAAAACACTGGAAGACATATCAACCAGTGTTTTTTTATTAAGCTTGAAGTAACTTGTCATCAATTTCGTCTGCTCGTAATTTAGCAGGGCGATTAGCTACCCTGTCCAAATAGCGTGCAAAAGCAGAGTGTGGATCTAACATACCAAACTTGATTCCAAATTCAATATGTTTACCAATATAGACATCTGCAGCAGTAAATCTATCCCCTGCAACATATTCCGTTTTGCTTACAGCATCAATTAAGGTATTAAATGTATCTTGTAAACTACCACATCCTAACGATTTTTGTAATTCTGGAGTAATTTCGCTACCAATAAATTTAAGTCCAATGGCTTGTTCAACTGGTCCTGCTGCAAAAAATAACCAACGGTAATAAGCTGCTCGTTCGGCATTAGTCTGTGGTGCTAATTGCGCCTCAGGAAAAGCCTCAGCCAAATAAGCACAGATTGCAGCGGTTTCAGTCACCACAACATTACCATGTTTAATTGCAGGAACTTTACCCATTGGATTAATAGCCAAATACTCTGGATCTTTCATTGTCGTTGCATAATCTAAAATTTTGGTCGTATATTCAAT
>DYTA01000103.1 GCA_020726205.1 Nitrosospira multiformis | reverse complement strand
AAAATAAATTAGCCGTTGATCTTGTTATGCAACAAGCACGAGCTATGTGTGAAGATAGTAATGTAACGTAATATTTTTACTATATACCATCAATGAATTACTCAATAATCGTTAGATTTAAGAAAAAGAGTCTGAGAATATTCATTCGCTATGATATCCTCAGACAACATGATTAATTTAAATTGTTATAATTGCTCTAACAAATAAGTTAAAAATTTCCAATTTTTTGCAACAGAAGCAATATTGATTTTTTCATTTGGTGAGTGCGGAAAGCGAATTGTTGCACCAATTGATACAGCATCCATTGCTGGATATTTGTCAATAATTAAGCCACATTCTAAACCGCCATGTGTTGCACCAACATGAATTTCTTCGTTAAATAGCTTTTTGTATGAGTCTTTTACTACAGCTAGAGCGGGACTTTGAGTGTTTGGTTGCCAACCAGGGTAGCTACCAGAATGTTGAATTGTTGCACCAATCTGTTTAAAAGCACTTGCTACACTGTATGCAACTTTTAATTTTGGTGCATTCATTGAGCTTCTTTGCAAGGTTATTACTTCAATTGCTGTTTTAGACGTAGAAATAACACCAATATTACTTGAAGTTTCAGCAATTCCTAGATTATTATTCATTCTCCATACGCCATTGAATGTACTAGCTAATGCATAAATAAATTTAATACTGCAATTGTGTTCGAGCATTGAAACTTCTGTAGAAGATGTACTAGCTTCTAGCTTTAAGTTTGGATCTGTTTCGCTAAATTCTAAAGTTATATCTTGGCGATAGTTTTCAATAAAATTTTGTATTGATTCAAAATTATTACTATCCGTTGCAATTATAGCCTCGCAGTAGGATGGAATAACATTTCTTAGTTTTCCACCAGATATTGAAACTAAATTATAATCAATTTTATCATTTAGCTGTAATAATAAATTACCAATTTCTTTAATTGCATTTGCACGACCAAGTGGAATATCTACGCCAGAATGACCACTGAATAGATCTTTCAGTTCGATTTTGAAAGTGCTGTAATTACTTGGGATTGGTGTTAGTTGAATTGGGTATGATATATTTGTATTAATTCCTCCAGCGCATCCAATGCACACTTCATCATCTTCTTCAGAATCAAGATTTAATAAAATTTCTCCGTTTAATTCTTTTCCTGTAACTCCAAATGCGCCAGTCATACCTGCTTCTTCATCTGTTGTAATAAATACTTCTAGGTCATTATGTTTAATATTATCAGATTGTAGAACAGCTAAAGCCATTGCAACACCCATGCCATTATCTGCTCCTAGCGTTGTTTGATTTGCTGTAACCCATTCACCATCAATATATGCATCTATTGGATCTTTTAAAAAATCATGTTGAGATTCTTTTGTTTTTGATGGAACCATATCCATATGTGCTTGTAATACAACTTTTTTACGTGTAATTGAGGTATCTGTTGCAGATTTTCTAATTATTACATTACCAACTTCTGTGACAGAATAATCCCAATTATTTTTTTTGGCTGTATTAACTAAATATTCACGAACTTTTTCTTCGTGTTTAGATGGTCTAGGCACTAATGTTAACTCTTTAAAGTAACCCCAGACAATTTTAGGTTCTAAATTTTCAATATTTCTATCCATGATTTTCTCCTATCGTAGTAATTTCACTAATATAAAGTATTAATTATAGACTAAATGCAAAAAAAATGGTGTTTATTTGGCTTTAGTTTTAGATTATCAACATATATTGATATAATAATGGGATTAACAACTATTTGATAAATGGAGAAGAGATGAAACATAAATTATTAGCTTTAATCTTGAGCACAATCACGGCAATGAGTTATGCAAGTCAGGTAGAAAAATCAGATTTAATCATTGATAATATTGAAGTTGGAAAAATGGATGGTGATGTAGCCAATAATCAATTTTCAATAATGGTGAATATTCATAATAGTGGTGATGATATCAAACAATGGAAAATCGGTTTTTATATGCCACGAACTTTTATTAGTATGTCGGCGCAAAATATTAATCCAGATCTTGAAATGCAAATTTGTGATGCAAGTGGAGTTTGTACTAATTTACGTTATATAAAATCAAGTCCTGTTACCGCTAGTGATGCAAGTCAAGGATATTTTACGATTTTAGAGCCTATGAGTAATTTTATTTTGCAAAGTAAGGGGCGTTATTACTTAAAACTTTCTCATAGTAATCAATGGGATGCAAATAATGTTTCATCATTACCTCAAAGTTGGTTTATTATTAGTAGTGATAAACAGAGCGATGGTGTACCCAAAATTTATACGATGCCAACAGAGCTTAGTCAATATACTCTTCTGGAATATAATCAAAATAAAGTTGATGATCAACTAACTAATTATATTAATAGTAATTGGCAACAAAGCCTTGATGCCAATGATCAGTTAGTTTCAATCATTCCAATTCCTGTAAGTAATGTTGCAAATGATATGGGTGATTATGTTATTCCGATAAAAAATCTAAATATTCATAATCAATTGAACAGTGATAATAGTATAAGTAATTTATGGGCAAAAATTATTAAGCAAGATTTGAAAATTAAAAATCAAGTTTTGGTTGATAATGATAATAATGCTACCGATGGTATTATTATTGCTCCAATTAGTGATCCGCGAATTATCAATAATAATCCAGAAGGTTATCGCTTGACTATTTCAGCTAATAATATAATGATTGAAACTTTGACATCTACTGGTGCATATTATGCATTGCAAACGTTGCGCCAAATTTGGATGCAAAATCCAAAGTCATTGCCTGCCTTAACCATTGTTGATCATCCTCGATTTAAATACAGAGGGATATTAGTTGATACGGCTCGTCATTATTTTAGCGTAGCAGAACTAGAAAAACTTATTGATGTAATGTCTAGTCAAAAATTAAATACTTTACACATCCATTTTTCTGATGATGAAGCATTTAGAATTTCTTTAGCTGATTATCCTAGTTTAGCTATAGGCGCAGAGCGAGGATTAGGGCAGACTATTGGTCCAAATATGTTATTACAGAATAATTTAGATACCACTAATATGACTCAACATCAATATCCTGTTGCAAATAGTATTTATTCTGGTAATTACAATGTTGATGATATCAAAGAAATTATTAGCTATGCGAATAAAAATCAAATTACAGTTATTCCTGAAATCGATTTACCAGGTCATGCTAGAGCTTTGATTAAATCATTACCTGATGTCATGATTGATCCCAATGATAGCTCTCAATTTATTTCCGTTCAAGGTTATACTGATGATGTTTTACCAGTGTGCACTTATGGTACAAATATTTCAGTTGGTAATCAATTTACATCGGTTATTAATGATATTTCAAATAAAATTGCAACTTTATTTAACTCCCAAACTACAATGTATGCAATCAATGGTGAAGTAAGTATCGGTGGCGATGAAGTTAGTAATAATGCATGGACTAATGATACTAGCTGTCGTAATGAGTGGAGCAATTTAAGTGCATTAGAAAAATCGCACTTATTTTTCCAAAAAATGGCAAACAGTAATCCAGATTTAGTATTATCTGGTTGGCAGCAGGCAATACAAACAGAAGGTATAGCATTAGGAAGTAATATCATTCCTGTTGCTCAAACAGGTCATATTTGGGTGTGGAACACATCTCCTACTGGGATCAAGCAGGCTGTTAACTTGGCAAATAATAATTATCCAACTGTTTTGGCTTATGCAGATAAATCTTATTTTGATTTAGCATATACACCTAGCATGTATGAACATGGATTTACGTGGGCTGGTGCAAATAATGATACTTACAATACATTAAGCATGGCTCTAGCTGCTAGTGCCACTCAAGGTCAAAGTAAAAACCCGCAAAACATTATTGGTTTAGAAGGAACTCTTTGGTCTGAAAATTTACCGAGCTTTGATCATTTGATGTATATGGCACTACCTAAAATGCCAGCGTTGGCAGAAGCTGCATGGTCACCTAATTATGTAACAGTAAATAAAAATCAGCTGAATTGGAAAAGTTTAGCGTCTCGTTTAGGATGTGGTGATAAAGGCTTTTTACATTATTTGAATCAACTTTATGGGGTTAATTATCGTGGTTACCCAAATGGAATATCTCAAGAAACTCCAACAGGTAGTTTATGTACAGAGAAATTGGTGGCAGATGTTCCTAATCTATAGTTTATAAGATTATGTGAATTTTTTTGAGAAAATTGAGTAAATTTCATATAAAAAAATTTTTAAAATATCTATCATGTATAATTAGATGCGTGATAGATGTTATCAGCTTTAATAATGAATGGGGCTAGACAATCAAAGCGGATTATTTCTAACCAATTTTAATATTATAGCA
>DYTA01000102.1 GCA_020726205.1 Nitrosospira multiformis | reverse complement strand
ACCTAGCTCATAATATTGCACACTATAAAGATAAAAACCATAGTAAAAATATTCGTAGTGCTCGTAAATTTAAAGAAGAATTACATACTACTGCGGATTAGTCATAATAAATTAAATTTTTAATTAAATCCCTAGCAATATTTTCTAGGGATTTTCATTAAAAAATCATTTAAGTCATAAATGGAACTGCGTGTTTATTTTTGTCTATTTGTGCTGCAACTACTTGAACCTCAACTTGATAGTCTGAGTGAGCTAATTTAGCTTCAACACATGCTCGTACTGGAGCACAACCAAAAGGTATCCAGCTATCCCAAACTTCATTAAATATATCTATTTGGCTAATATCTCTCAAGTAAATGGTCACAGAAATCATATGTTTCTTATCGCTTCCATATTGAACTAACGCTTTTTCAACTAAATTTAATAGCTCTATTGACTGATCTCGCAAACTATCTGATAACGTACTCGGTACTTCAACCAAATAAATGGTATTATTAAAAATAACTGCATCAGACCAACGCTTAGTTGTACCAACCCTAGTTAACATCATTATTTCCTTTATATTAATTAGTTACACCTCATTATAACGTAAAATACTACAAAAATCAAAGCATGTTATAATATTTGCTCTAAAAATATTACTAGAGTTTAAACCATGGAAAAATCAACTAAATTACTCTTTCATAAAACTTATAACATTCGTTGGCAAGATATGGACGCATTTAATCATGTAAATCACACTATTTACTTTATATATATGCAAGAGTGTCGTATTGACTGGTTACGTTACCACAACATACCAATGGATCCAACATCTAGAGGACCATTAATTGGAGAAGTAAGCTGTAAATATTTACGTCCAATTAGCTACCCTGCAGAAATTGTTGTTGAATTACGCTTTAGTCATAAAAATGGTCGACGCATTTATTTTGAGCATATTATTAGAGATAGACAACAACCAAAATTAATCTATACTACAGCACAAGTTACCGTTGTTTGGGTTGATTTCAAGACAGGGAAAAGTATAACACCTCCACCTGAATATGACTATACTTTAGATATGGAATGCACTATTTAAAAATCTCAGCAGCCCTCAGCTCCACAATTCAAACGTTTACATGAACTTGAATCAAATCCTGAACAAGCACCAAATGAACAATAAACGGTTACATTTTTGCAATAACCAGAACAGTCTCGCAGTACAATAGAACCCTCACAATGTGCAGAACAAGTATAATACACTCCAACTGGACAACCATTAGGATAAAGAGATGGAGGATAATGAGCATCGTCACATAAAGGGTAATTACCATAATTTGATGCAAATTTTCCTGTAGAATACATTACATCGTAACATCTTTCATGAGGTATTTGTAACTCCTGTGACGGTTGACAACTCGCTGGAAGAGTATGAGTTATATTACCACCATGATCAATATATAATGGTTGACTATTTTTTTGAATTGTTGATGAATTTGGTGTAGCTTTAATACAAACACTTTGAGAGCTAACAGGTATAGTACTTGGGTAAAAAGAAAAAGCATAATACTTATTATTATACGCAACTAATCTACTCGTAACAACAGTCGGCCATTTTGCATCTAATGACGAATAAGCTCCAGATTCAGAATAATACTTCTCCATATCATGCATTGCATTAATTAATTGGTGTTGAGTTAATTTTTCATTAGAGCGAACTAAATAATTAACATATGTACCATAAGATACATAAGAAATTAATGAGACAACAATAACTAGGATAATTACTTCAATTAATCCTATACCTTTTTTATTCACGATTGATACCATATTAATTAAGAACCAAACTTAGTCACAAATGCATTAGTTACAGCAGATGGAATGCTATCACGAGCAATACAGGTGCATAATCCACCACCATTATTACAATTTAGATTCGCACTACGCATTATATTACTATCTTGGTCTAAACATATACAACCTAAACTTTCTTGTGTTGTACCACAAATCGGACGAGCAATTAATACATACTGATTATCACAGCTGCTACCAGATGTACCACTACCTGAGATTAAATATAAAGCCGTATCTGATTCTGGAGAAAATCTATATGGTAAATTTGGACATAAATTAGACGTAGATGATACTCCATAATAGCCATATTCACCATACCATTTCTCAAGAAATTGACCATTTTTTAATAAAATTTGGGTTGCAACATCTTCATTTGATTTTTGCATACGAGAATACATACTTGGTAAAACTAACAATGTTAAAATTACTAATATTGACATTGCAGCAATTAACTCTAATAAAGTAAAACCTTTAATATTATTATTTAAGCTCAAAACTATTCACTCTCATGTATTAATTCAACCATCTAGTTGATAATCTAACAATACGATTGCTTAAATTAGATAAACTATCGCCTGAAATACGAAGGTCGTTATTAAAATTATTAATCATAACCACTTCTTGTAAGGTTACTTTAGTATCACCGTTACGCCCAAAAGAAACTACGGTAATTCTATATAATCTAGGCGAAAAATTTGAAATGCTACCATTATTTTCTTTATATGTTGTTAATTGAGCACCAGATGACTGAATTATATAATCGGACTCAATACTACCAACCATTCTAAAAGAACCACGATAAGCTAAATTAATTGGTTCAACAATCATACGAGGATCTGTACACAATCTTGAATCATTAGTAATATATCGCCAACTATAACGATATGTTTTATCGTCTATCATCGGTACAGTCGTATTAGAATAGCTATTACATGGTTTCACTGTTCCTGAGACACTAGCTAACCATGGTTGCCAACTACTATCTGAGTTATAATTAGCAATATTACCAGTAACTGAATTAATCAATGAATAACAAATACCTTTAAATGAATTTACTGAATTACAAGTTAGCCCATTATTAATTAAATCAATATTACTATTTGTATGCTTCATCAATAAATAACGACGGTAAATATCGCTTCCTTTACTTGCTTTGCAACATGTTGCAGTAGGACTTTCAGCATTATAATTGGTATTATCTGATACACCTGTTACTGCTAAAGAATATTTACCAGCATCAAAATAATAAACTCGAGACTCTGCACTAAGCAAAGCTGATTTCGCATAGTTTTCAGCAATTTTAATATCTTCGTAGTTATTTATACTTTTTTGTTGATCAATAACAACTTGACTAAGAACATACATCATCATTGCCATTATTGAAATAGATAATAAAACTATCGCTAATGCAGAACCACGATTATTTTTAATCATATTTTCCATCCAACAACTTCACTAACAGTATCCGAAATTTGTTCTTGACTAATCGGTTTTCCAGCTCCAACTAAAATAATACGAACTCCAGTTACTCGCCTCCATTTATTATTACAGTATGTTGAACCTGATATATTATTCATTTGTGTTGTGGTACATAACGTATAACGATCTGACTGAGTACTTGCTTGATTAAAAGATATATTATTATCTGTAACATACTCTAATCTCAAACTAGTAATGTTACTAGAAATTAAAGTTGGTATCGACATATTACCATTTGGCAAAACGGAACTAACATATAAACCACTTGGATTAGAACCATCAGAATCTAAAACAAAATAATATCTTGTTATTAAATTACTCAGTGTCATTGTAAACATATCTGGTTGATAAGAAATATAATTATATAATGGAGCAATACCATTCACTCCAGACTCAATTTCAATACTAACTTTACCAGTACTAGGGCATCCATTTGACAAGCTAAAATTCAATAACAGCTCTCCTCCACTACGCAAATGAATATCACTACTTGTAAATGGAATACCATTGAACTGCAATAAATATGCCTTATTTGCACTTGTCAGCATATAATTTGTATACGTACTTTCAATACCATTATTAATAAAGTATGCTTTATTTAGATATTCTATACCACTATTATTACATTGATTTATAGTACAGTCATTTGAACTTCCACAATTTGCACCTTGACGATCTTGTGGATCTAGGTAAGCTATTTTACTACCAGATAATTGTACTCGTAAAACATCACTACCAGATTTAAGACGACTAGAATAGCTACCTAAAGCAGCGTCTGCATCATTATTAAAGCTTTTTACACCCACCGTTTGTGCATCAAATTTACACCATTGTGATAAACACGTTGCACCAACCTCCATACTTTCACTATAAATTACAGACTCCTGATTATGAAAACTAAAATCACCAAAAACACCCGCATTTTGTAAATCTTTTTTAATAAGTTGCATAGACAAGCGTAGATCCTGATTAATTTCTAATTTTTTCTTATTAAATAAAAAGGCACTATACTGTTGACTAAACGATGTAGTAATTAAAGCAATAAGTCCTGCTGAAATAGTAATTGCTACCATTAATTCAATCAAGCTAAATCCA
>DYTA01000101.1 GCA_020726205.1 Nitrosospira multiformis | reverse complement strand
TAGGCTTAAAAAAAGTGGATGGACCATATTTTTGGGATTCTAATTTTACTGTACACTAGAGAAAGTTGATTATGGCGCGTAAATTATTAGTTGTTGAGTCTCCAGCAAAAGCAAAAACTATTGGTAAATATTTAGCTAGTGATTTTAAAGTATTAGCTTCTTTTGGTCATGTGCGAGATCTACCCAAAAAAAATGGATCTATTGATGTTAATAATCAATTTATCCCGAAATATCAATTAATTGCAAAAAATAAAAAGCATGTTGATGAAATTATTAATGCCGCCAAATCTTGTGATACTATCTATTTAGCAAGTGATCAAGATCGTGAGGGAGAGGCTATTGCTTGGCACATTGAAGAAATATTACGCGAAAATAATTTAATGGATGGTAAAACAGTTGCTCGAGTAACATTTAATGAAATTACTAAACCAGCTATTCTAGATGCTGTGCAACACCCTCGCCAAATTGATTTTAATTTAGTTGATGCTCAACAATCCCGCTTAACTTTAGATTATTTAATTGGTTTTAATGTTTCTCCTTTACTTTGGCGTAAAATTAGACCTGGATTATCTGCTGGACGTGTACAGTCACCAGCTTTGCGATTAATTTGCGAGCGAGAAGATGAGATTAAAAAATTTGTTCCTGAAGATTATTTTGGGATTCATTTGTTTAGTCATAAAGGAAGAACGAAATTTCGTGCCAAAATTATTGAATTCTCAAATAAAAAGCTAGAAACAAAATCAATTAAAACTCAACAACAAGCTCAAGATATTGTAGAGCAATTACATGGTATTCCTGAAGCAATAATTAGTAAAATTACGAAAAAACAAAAGAAAAAAAATCCATCAGCACCATTTATAACTTCTAGTTTGCAAATTGAAGCTTCTCGTCAATTAGGTTTTACAACTGATCGAACAATGAGAGTTGCACAAAATTTATATGAAGGTATTGAACTAAATAATGAAAGCGTTGGTCTAATTACTTATATGCGTACTGATTCTGTTCAATTATCTAGTCTTGCAATAGAAGAGATTCGTGAATACATAGCAACTAATTTTGATGCAAAGTACTTACCAAGTAAACCAAATTCATACGTGAGTAAGTCAAAAAATGCTCAAGAAGCACATGAAGCAATTCGCCCAACATCTATTTTGCGTACACCTGAAAGTGTAAAACGTTTTTTGAGTTTGGATCAATTCAAATTATATGAATTAATTTGGCGTCGGACACTATCATCTCAGGTTAGTCCCGCATTATTAGATACTACGGCAATTGATTTAGTGATTGGTAATGCGACTTTTAGAGCAAATGGGGTAATGGTTAAATTTGATGGCTTTATGAAGGTTTATCAAGAGATTATTGAGGATATGGTAAATGAAGATGAGGAAGCTAGATTGCCTGAACTAGTTGAAGGTGAATCAGTTCCGGTTGATAATTTGGATATTACAGCTCATCAAACTGAGCCAAAGCCTAGATATACAGAAGCTTCACTGGTTAAAGCTCTAGAGGAGTTAGGGATTGGTCGCCCATCAACTTATGCTTCAATTATTGCAACTCTGAAAAAACGTGAATATGTCGTTATGGATAAAAAACGTTTTATGCCAACAGATATTGGTGCCGTAGTTAGTCAATTTTTAACAAATCATTTAACTAAGTACGTTGATTTACAATTTACCGCAAAATTAGAAGATACATTAGATGATATAGCCATTGGTAAACAAAGTAAATTACCTGTATTACAATTATTTTGGGATGAATTAAATACGTTAGTACAGGAAAAGCAGGGGGTTTCACGTGAAGAATTAACAAGTGAAAAGCTAGATGAAAATTGTCCTGTTTGTGGCAAACCTCTGTTGTCTAAAGTTGGTAAATATGGTCGATTTATTGGGTGTTCTGGTTATCCTGAGTGTAAATATATGCGGAAAATCGATCGTGATGGTAATGCTGAAGAAGTTGTTGCCCCAGAGGAAATTCCTGATCGTGTCTGCCCTAAAGATGGTGGAAAGCTTCTGATTCGTAGTGGTAAATTTGGTAAGTTTATCTCTTGTGCAAATTATCCAAAATGCAAACATATTGAAAATATAGATACTCCTGAAACTGAAAATGCCGTTACTTGCCCAGAATGTAAAAAGGGTAAAGTGATTGCTAAAAAAGGGCGATTTGGCTTATTTTATTCATGTAATAACTATCCTGAATGTAAGACTATCTTTAAGTATGAACCTATTGCCGATTCGTGTCCTGTTTGTCATTATGAGGTTATGATGACTCATACGACTAAAACAAAGGGAACACAACATATTTGTCCAAAATGTAAACATAGCATCAAGGTTTAATTTATTATAAATAAATAGGTTTATAATTATTGATTATAAAAAGAGAAAGTAAATGTTGATTACCAATATTCAGTTTCTCTTTTTTCTATTATAACGAAGATAATGTAATTGTTACAGGTGATAAAAGGGATGGGAAATCTCAAAAAAAATTATTTTTTAGTAAGTTTATTTTTTATATCGTTGTTGAGTGTATTATGGTTATTTAGTAACTTTTTAAAGAGTGCTGTCGTTGCTTGGTTACTTGTAATGGTTATACAGCGATTTTCTATACGCATAGAAAGTTATTTTAATAAATCAAAATGTAAGTTATTTGTGAAACATGCCAACTTAATTACGTCAGTAATTTTGACATTAGCTCTTCTGCTGGTTATATTTGTTCCATTGATTTATATAATGATGTACTTAATTAGTAATTTAAATTATCCAAGCTTAGTTAATGTTAAGAGTGTTGTATTTTCCGCATTAAATTCTTTGTCATGGGTATCTGTTGAATTAAAACACAAACTTATAAGCGGTTTAACTTATTATGTTGATTATGTTACTGGAGGGGATCATCTCAAGCAAATTTGGGGTTTTGTTAATGGCTATTTACATGGGTTTAGTCAGGCATTATTTGAATTTAGCTTAGTAATTATTTTGTTTTTTATGTTTAATTGGTACCGTAGTGAAATTATTAGGTTTATAGTAAGCATTACACCATTACCCGTTGATTATCAAAAACAAATTTTCAAAAATGTTAGTTCAACATTGAGTGTCGTATTTGTAACAATTTTTACCGTGGCTGTAGTGCAAGGATTTTCTTTTGGGGTTTTAATGTTATTTGTTCACTACAATCCTTTTTTACTTGGGTTTTTAGTTGCAATTAGTTCAATAATTCCTATTTTTGGAACAGCTTTAATTTGGATACCGTTAGCAATAAATGAAATATTGCATGGTAATTTAATTGGAGCTGTTGTTATTGCGGTATATGGTAGCTTTGTGTTATCATTTCTTATTGATAATTTTGTGCGCTTATTTATCTTAAATAAAATTTCAGCTATGACTAAAGTTGATTATAAAATCAATGAGTTTATCTTGTTTTTTTCTATAGCCGCAGGTATTGCTAGTTTTGGTTTTTGGGGTGTACTAATTGGCCCTGCATTAACTACCGTCTTTATCGTATTATCTAAATCATTAAAAGTATAGTCTTAATTTGTCAGAGAATATTTCTGCAGAGACGTCATTATTTTAAATTCAGGAATTATATTTAATGTTTCAAAAAATATTATATTGTATTTTATTTATGAGTATATCGTTGTGTTATGGAGATAGTATTCAGCAGGAGTCTAATACTATGAGTGCTGAGCAGTATCGTCAACTGGCTCAGGATTATACGAATAAAGCTATTTATTATTGTGATTTGGCTAATAAGGCTGAGTCTAATTCACAAGACAGTAAAGAGTCGAATGTTAATTGTTTGGTAGAAAATCATTCGGATAAACCAGTCAATAAGATTCAAGTTTATAATCCTTGGCTTGGTACTCAATTTGGATTCGGTGCAGGATCTGCTAGTGGGGATAATGAGAATAATAGTATTAATGCAAGTGCAATAGTGAACTATAAATCAGAATCAAGTGGTTATGGTTGGCAGTTAAATACAATTGGGCAGTATGATTATCTAAATAGCTATGGTTCAGGAAGTAATAAAAATCGTTTATATCTTCAGCAGAATGTTGCATACATGTACGACAAATTCAATGGTATGTTTACTCAGGCTTCATATTTAAATGATGCAAATGATGGATACTATTATGTGTGGAATGAAAATTTTGGATATAAGTTACAATTAATTAATACTGACCTAATGGGGTTGCAATTTTCTGTAGGTCCAGGTTTGCAGCAGGTTCAAACAGTTAAGGATAATTTATCAGGAACTAAATTTCAGTGGTTAACACAGATGACCTATAATTTAAATTTAAACAATATTCTTACTTTTTATGAGCAATTGCAAAATACTGCGACTCAGGCAAATACTACAACCTATTCAATTTCGACGCTAAACGTACAGGTTGATAAAAATTTTGGAATTGGAATT
>DYTA01000100.1 GCA_020726205.1 Nitrosospira multiformis | reverse complement strand
GAATGATAATTAGCATTATAATTTATAATCTCCAAAAACTCTCTATATAATTATATATAGAGAGTTTTTGCAATTATATCGAATAAAATCATTTCATTTATGTAAAACATACTCATTAAAACTGCAAGCTACTCCACTTGCACTAAGAAAAGATTTAGTACTAATCTGTTGCCACTTTGATAAATCTATTGCAGGAAACCAAACTGTCGGATGTTCAACTGGAAAATCTACTAGAGTCAAATATAATTTAGTTGCTAAACTCAAAGACTGATGAAAAATATCACCTCCACCAATTATAGCTAACTCTTCATATTCTGTATTATCCGCTAATGCAGATTCTAAGCTTGAATAGCTAAATACATCAGGAAACTCAAAATTTGAACGACTTACAACAATATTTTTTCTTCCAGGTAAAACACGACCAATTGATTGAAATGTCTTCCTCCCCATGATAATAGGTTTACCAATGGTGACAGATTTAAAATAAGCTAAATCTTCAGGAATATGCCACGGTAATTGATTATTAACTCCAATAACTCTTTCGTGATTCATTGCTACTACCAAGCTAATTTTTTGTTGCATATATAATCCTTATTTAGACTGCTATTGGAGCTTTAATTGTTGGATAACACTCGTAATCACTTAATTCAAAATCACCATACTCAAAATCAAAAATGCTCTTAATTGCAGAATTAATATTCATTGTAGGCAATTTATGTGGTAATCGCGCAAGTTGTAAATTAACTTGTTCGAGGTGATTTTTATAAATATGTAGATCACCAAAAGTATGTATAAACTCGCCTGGCAATAAATCACAAACCTGTGCAATCATCATTGTTAGTAATGAATAACTAGCTATATTAAACGGCACACCCAAAAAAGCATCAGCAGATCTTTGATATAGTTGGCAAGATAATCTTCCATTACTTACATAAAATTGAAACAAAGTATGACACGGCATTAACGCCATGCGTTCTAACTCCCCCACATTCCATGCTGAAACTATTAAACGACGTGAATCAGAATTATCTTTTATCTCTTGAATTAAATTAGTAATTTGATCTATAACTTCACCACTAGCACTTTGCCAACTCCGCCATTGTTTACCATATACAGGTCCAAGATCACCATTAACATCAGCCCACTCATTCCAAATTGAGACACCATTATCAACTAAATATTTTATATTTGTCTCACCTTGTAAAAACCATAATAACTCATGAATAATAGATTTTAAGTGCATTTTTTTTGTGGTAACTAATGGAAATCCATCGGCTAAATTAAAACGCATTTGATAGCCAAAAGTAGATATTGTACCTGTACCAGTACGATCTGCTTTATGTTCACCATTTTTCAAAATATGACGTAATAAATCTTGATATTGCTTCATGATAAATTCCTTTGCTGACGTAACAAATTTAATATTTCTGCAGTAGTTGGTAATAATGGTTGAATCTCAACTATAGAATCTAAATTTTGCCAATGAATATTTTGACCCTCATTAGCAATAATTGCGCCGTTCCATTTAGTTACATTTATTAAAGAAAGCTTCGCCAAACCATGTGGATAGCTATGCTCAACATTACCAATTAGTTGCATATCTTCAAGCGCTACATTGATGTTTAACTCCTCATTTAACTCCCGACTTAAAGCCTCATAAATACTTTCATTAGCCTCAATTTTACCACCTGGAAACTCCCAATAACCAGGCATTATTTTATCTAATGGTCGCGATGCCATAAATACTTCTTGAGTAAGAGAATTAGTTAAAATACCTACACAGACATTAATTATTTTTTGAGACACTTTGACCACTTTCATCAAACTGATTACGAGCAAATAATAATAAAAATTTTAATCCAGATGGGTGATCTATGTCCATGTCACTAAATGGAAAATAACTTTTTGTTTTAAAATTTTGATTTGGAATAATTGATATATTTAGCGAACTAGAACCTTGTTCAGACATAGCCATATATGCAGTCTCAGAATTTAACCTAGTTACAATTGAATCATATTCTAAAGTTAAAAAACTCACAGGTGTTGTAGATTTCCAATTGTAAATATCAGCATACTCCACAGTTTCTAAAAAATCAGAACTATTAATTAAATCAGGCGTAGTCAATAAAGAAATTGAATCATTTTTTACTGAATAACTGGTTTCTGTAGCCGTATTATAAATTAATTTATACTTATCACCTTCTCCTGCAGTTGATGATGAAATTAATTGAGGTACATTATACTTTGCATCATCCACAATGCAATCATTACAATCCATAAATTTGCTATTGAAAATCATACTTTCACTAATTGAACTTGAATAACCTACATATGAGCTCAATACATTAGCAACTAATCCTGGACGAGAATAGCCAGCAATCCGTTTGTCATTAATTAGAAATGGTCTAGTTTTTTCTTCAGAATTACTTTCAATTAAAAAAGGAAATGTTACTTTAGATAAATTATACGCTCCATCAATTGGCACCGTTTTGGTTAAAGTATAACCATACTGTTTTAAAAAACTAGGATTATCTTGTAATATCTTAGCAGCCCATAATGAATATGCCGCACCTTCAGAATAGCCAGATAAGAATAATGGTATCTGATTATCTACAGAGTTAAACTTTAATGCTGGATCAATTTTATTTAATAGTTTCAACATGTAAATACCACTTAAAGCATTATTAACTGGATAAATAACATATGGGTGAACATTTTTACTGTCATCACCTAAACCAATATAATCAGGCAAAAGCACAGCATATCCATCGGTAGCTAAAGTACTAGCAATCGTTTTACTTAAATTAAATTCATCTTTATTAAATCTAGATGGTACATTATCTTTATTCAGCACTGTAAAGTGATAGAATACCACAACTCCTTTTAATGGTTTATCACTTTTTGGTAGTAGAATTGCACCAGACACAGAATGCTCTTTATTATCCATTCCTTCAGTAGTATAAACAATTTTATATGCATTAATTTGATCAAAATCTTGACCGATTAATCCTGACTCTTGGGTTAAGTCAATGCCTGTATATTTATAAATATTTGCAATATTAGCTTTGCAATTAAAACCGTACAAACCACTACATACTTGATCTTTATAAAATTTATTTATACTATCAATCTTATAACTTCCAACTTGAGATTCGCTGATTAAGTTTCCAAACATATCATTAATTTTTACTTTAGCAAACGGCTGATCACTCGGCACGATATATGAAGACACATTTGGATTAATCGTCATATTACTACTTTCAACTAATTCATCAGCTAATGCAATCAATAAAGAACTTGCTGTAAGTAATGATGCTAGTACTTTCAAACGCATTTACTTACTCCAAATTTTTTTATATTTATCTAATAACTGCTCATCACTTTCTACCATATTTTTATCTAATTCAATACAAGCAACAGGACAAACAATTTGACACTGTGGTTCATCATAATGACCTAAACACTGAGTGCAAAGCTCTGGATTTATCTCATAAATATCCTCACCTTGAGAAATTGCTTTATTTGGACATTCTGGTTCACAAACATCACAATTAATACACTCTTCATTGATAAATAATGCCATAATTAATTTTCCTTTCTTTGTAACAATACAAAATTTACAACACCAGCTTTACCATGCTTTATAATTGTAAATTGACTTAAATCACATTCTTGCTGATATTCAGCATAAATAACACCGTTATCTGCCAGTATTTTATCAATATTAGCTAATGATTTTTGTAAAAGTGTACTATCATATGGTGGATCCAAAAAAATCACATCAAATTTAACCTTACAAGTTTGCAAAAATTTAAGACCATCTCCCTCAATAATTTGTAAATTATTCACTTTTAACAATTGTTTATTTTGCTCTAATTGTTTAATTACCTTACTATTTTGCTCAACCATTATAACTGTCTTAGCATAACGAGAAATAGCCTCAAACCCAAGAGAACCACTCCCCGCAAATAAATCTAAGCATATTTTACCAGTTAAGTCTTGACCTAACCAATTAAATAATGTTTCTTTTACTCGATCCAATGTTGGACGCAATCCTTCATAATCTAGCACAGGCAATTGCCTAGAGCGATGTTCACCACCAATAATACGTATTTTTCCCATGTCTAGCATTACTCCACTAAATTTATAATTTTCATTTTACTTAATAATTACTAAAAATTAACGATTTATAGAGGCTGCTATTCGAGTATAAGTATGTCTACGCCCTCGAATTGCAATACTATAAGCAAGGATATTTTCAGGTAAAGCCATTCCAACATAACCAGCATCACCAATATGATGTAAATCAGTACCACTCATTTTGCACATCAAGGCAATTTGGCGAATAGTCTCAACCTCCGCTCCCTCTTGAGATGTTCCAATTGCTGTCATTGTCATAACACCAAAACTATGAGCATATTCTA
>DYTA01000006.1 GCA_020726205.1 Nitrosospira multiformis | reverse complement strand
GTTTTCCAGGTGCCAATTTATAAATTAGTACCACTTTGCGGTCCTATTTTTGGTATCATTGGTTGTCTAATGCCTGCGCTTTTAGTTTATAAAGTACCTGCGTTACAGAAATACAAGGGGTTGACAGTTTACTATATTATTTATGTGGGAATTATTTTATGTATTTCACCATTACTGATGAAAGCATTGTAATTTGGTAATAATTACTTTAACTTAAATAAATTTTATATTTGAATAGGTAAATAAAATGACACAAATAAATCAAGAGTTAATCTCTAAAGTGCTAGAACTCTTAAATACAGAAATTATTCCAGCAGAAGGATGTACTGAGCCTATTGCTATTGCTTATGCAGCAGCAAAAGCGACGGCGATATTAGGTAAAAAGCCAGAAAAAATACATGTTTCAATATCTGGTAATATTATTAAAAATGTAAAAAGTGTAGTAGTACCAAATAGTGGTGGTTTAGTTGGTATTGGTGTTTCTGCTGCGATGGGAGCTTTTGCGGGAAATCCGGACAGGGAGTTGATGGTAATTTCTGACGTAACTTCTAGTCAACTTGAAGAAGTGAAAGAATTTTTAAATAAACATGCAATTCACATTCAAAATTCAAAAAGTAACCTAAAATTATATATTAAAATTAAAGTATTTGCAGGTGAAGAATCAGCTAGTGTAGAAATGAAACATAGCCATACTAATATTACTGAAATAGTGAAAAATGGTGTAGTATTGCATAAAGTAGAAGAAGATAACTCTGGTAAACCTGAAGATTTAGCCGCAATTTTGTCTGTTCAATTAATTTATGATTTAGCTAAAGTAATTGATGTTAATAAAATTAAGCCATTATTTGATAAAGTAATTAGTTGTAATATGGCTATTGCGAATGAAGGTCTAACTCATGATTATGGTGTAAATATTGGTCGTAATATTCAACAAAGTATAGAAAGTGGATTTTACGGTAACGATATTCGTAATAATTCAGCAAGTCTTGCAGCGGCTGGTAGTGATGCTCGGATGGGTGGGAGTGCTATGCCTGTTATGACTACTGCGGGTAGTGGTAATGTCGGTCTATCTGCTTCATTGCCTGTGATTACTTATGCTCGAGAAAGAAATAAAACAGAAGAGCAGTTATATCGTGCCTTGTTTTTCTCTCATTTAACTACAGTACATATTAAGTCTCGTATTGGTCGTTTATCTGCATATTGTGGACCAATGTGTGCAGCTGCTGGTGTTGCTGGAGCTGTTGGTTTGTTAAATGATTTTAGTTATGAGATTATCTCTAATGCAATTATAAATACATTGGCAGGTGTATCGGGTATTTTATGTGATGGTGCGAACTCTTCATGTGCAGTTAAAATTGCAAATGGTACTTATGCCGCATATGACGGTATTGCTATGGCTGCAAACGGCAATGTTGTTGCTAATGGTGATGGTATAGTTGCTGGTGATGTTGAACAAACTATTAAAAATATTGGTGAATTAGCGCAAAAGGGAATGCAAGAAACTGATGAAGTTATTCTTGATATTATGACTCGTGACGAGAACTAATAGATTTTTTGATTATTTTATAGCGGTTAATTAAAATTAACATTAGATAATTTTGGCATTTGATAACTTTTTAATGTTAAAATAATGTCTGAGTTTTTTACTAAATTATTAAGGAGTACTCATATGAGCTGTTGCGATACAAATTATTTTTATCCTCAAGTTTTAGTTGGTCAAGAAGCACCAGATTTTACTGCTGCTGCTGTATTAGGCACTGGCGAAATTGTTGATAATTTTAATTTCAAAGAGGCTACTAAAGGTAAATATGCAGTAGTATTTTTCTATCCATTAGATTTTACTTTTGTTTGTCCTTCTGAATTAATTGCTTTTGATCATCGTTTAGAAGATTTCAATGCTAAAAATGTAGAAGTTATTGGTGTTTCAATTGATTCACAATTTTCGCATTTTGCTTGGAAAAATACACCAGTTAATAAAGGTGGTATTGGTCAAGTTCGTTATACTTTAGTTGCTGACGTTAAACATGAGATTTGCCAAAGCTTTGGTGTTGAAGCTGCTGCTGGTGTTGCATACCGTGGTTCATTCTTAATTGATCAAAATGGCGTTGTGCGTCATATGGTAGTTAATGATTTACCATTAGGTCGTAATATTGATGAAATGTTACGTATGGTTGATGCTCTTCAATTCCATGAAGAACATGGTGATGTTTGTCCTGCTAACTGGAGCAAAGGCAAAGAAGGTATGAAAGCATCAACAGAAGGTGTTGCTGATTACTTAGCAAACCATGCTGAACAGTTATAATTTATAATTGTGAGAAAGTCCCACTTCGGTGGGACTTTTTATTAATTAAATTTAATCTTGATGAGGTGGAATTATGTTACGTGAAGAATTTAGTCAGCATTTAGAAGAATTATTTGAGCCTAAAAAATTTAAAGACTATTGTACTAATGGGTTACAAATTCAAGGTACTACAGAAATTCAAAAAATTGTGACTGGTGTATCTGCTACTAAAGCTTTGATTGAGTATGCAGTTGAAGCTGAAGCAGATGCAATTATTACACATCATGGTATTGTATGGAATAACACAAGTCCAGTTTTAACTGGTTTACAATATAACCGTGTTGCTGATGTAATTAAACATGATATTAATTTTTATGGTTTTCATTTACCATTAGATAATCATCCGACATTAGGTAATAATGTACAATTAGCTGATGTATTACAGATTGAAGTTGATGGTCAATTTGAAGAAAATGATTTCATTTGGTATGGTCATTTTAATGAACCTATTGCATTAGCAGAATTGATTGATCATTATGAAGAATGTACTGGTCATCGCCCAGTTTATTTTGGAGATAATGAACGATTGATTACTAATATTGCTTGGTGTACAGGTGGTGCTGACGGTATGTTTAATGATGCAATTAAATTAGATGTTGATTGTTATATTAGTGGTGAAATTAGCGAACCAACTATGTCTTTGGCGGATGAAAGTGGTGTGGCATATATTGCTGGTGGTCATTATGTAACAGAGCGCTATGGTATTATTGCTCTTACAGAATATTTGAATGAGCAAGGATTTGATGCTGAGTTTGTTGAACTATATAATCCAATCTAAATATTTACAACGGTTAAACCTAACTTGGTTTAACCGTTTTTTATCATACGCTTGATGTTATAATCTAATCGAGATATTACAATAATTTGATTGCTTGAATTATTTGCATTTGGCAAATATGGGGCAACGTTAAGATTTACAATTTTGGAATAATAGTTGAAAATATTTGATTTAATTGGTTGCGGGGGCTGGATTTGAACCAACGACCTTCGGGTTATGAGCCCGACGAGCTACCAAGCTGCTCCACCCCGCGTTTGATGAGATAATGATTATCCACTATTTGAGTATTATTGTCAAGTAATATATAGTATATTTTTAATCAAAAAGATTTAATTATGTTGTTTTTGTGATTAATATGTATATATATCAATATATTGTTGATGTGTGTTATTTGTGATTTAATTCTGCAATGCACCATTTTTTTATTAATAATGAGGTTGTAATTAGAGTATAATTACTTATTATTAACTTGTTTTTATATTTGGAGACAAAAATGGCTATACCTACACCTCATATTGAAGTAAAAGAATTAGGAATTATTGCAGAAACTGTACTAATGCCAGGTGATCCGTTACGTGCTCAATTTATTGCTGATACATTTTTGACTGACGTGGTTAAGTTTAATAATATCCGTAATATGTTTGGTTTTACTGGCTACTATAATGGTAAAAAAGTATCTGTGATGGGTAGTGGTATGGGAATGGCAAGTATTGGAATCTATTCATATGAGTTATTTGCTTTTTATGGTGTGAAAGATATTATTCGTATTGGTTCTGCTGGATCGTACGATAAAGATGTCAAAGTTTATGATGTGGTTTTAGCTAAAGATGCATGGAGTGAGTCAAGCTATGCGAAAGCTCAAAATGGTTATGAACATGATGTGATTGAGCCATCTGCTGAATTAAACGCTGAGATTATGGCTACTGCGGCTAAAATGAATTTACCTGTAAAAGAAACTAGAATTCACTCATCAGATGTGTTTTACCGTGATCGTTTTGATATTTATAAAGATATCCATGCTGAACATGGTTGTGCTTGTGTTGAAATGGAGTCTTTTGCTTTATTTCATAACGCTAAAGTTTTGGGTAAACGTGCAGCATGTGTTTTAACCATTTCTGATTCACTAGTTACGCATGAAGCAACAACGAGTGAAGAGCGTCAAAATGCGTTTACTAATATGATGAAATTAGTATTAGAAAATCTAAAATAAAATTAGTTTTAAACTATTTTAGAAGCTAGCTTGATAAGTTAGCTTCTTTTTTTGTAATATAATAACTGATTATAAAATTTAATGGAAATTAGTTAATGACAAAATTTATTGCATTTGATACGATTGATATCACGTATTTAACAACAACTTTAGAACAACAGATTAGTAAGGTTAAACAGGTAATTAGTGATGTAGAACAGCAGACCACTGCAACTTGGGATAGCGTTATTGCTCCAATTCATGCTGCTTTATATGATTTAAATTATATTTGGGGACTTGTTGGACACTTACAAAGTGTTAAAGATAGCCCAGAGTTAAGGAAGTTAGATGAGGTATATCAACCTATTTTAACTGACTTATATGTAAATTTAGGACAAAATAAACGTATTTTTGAATTGACTCAACAGGTAAAGAGTTTTGCTTTTTCTGAATTAAATACCGAACGCCAAAAAGTAGTTGAGAATGATCTTCGTGATTTTACCTTAAGTGGTATTGCTTTAGACGTAGAACAACAGTTTGAGTATAAGCAAATTCAAACCAAATTAGCAGAGTTAAACACAAAATTTGATCATAATGTGCTGGATGCAACTGATAGTTATTCAAAATATGTTTCTATTGATGAGTTACATGGTGTACCAGAAGACAGTTTATGTTTATATCAATCTCTTGCTAGCCAAGATGGAAAAGATGGATATAAAGTAACGTTGCAAATGCCAAGTTATTTGCCGATTTTACAATATGCATCTAATCGTCAACTTCGTGAAGAATTATACTCTGCATACGTAACTCGTGCCAGTGAATTAAGTAACGATGGCAAATTTGATAATAGTAATATTATTTGTGAAAT
This sequence comes from Nitrosospira multiformis, assembly GCA_020726205.1. Lineage (GTDB taxonomy): Bacteria > Pseudomonadota > Gammaproteobacteria > Burkholderiales > UBA11063 > Aquella. The sequence continues at coordinate 15,074 of DYTA01000006.1, read as the reverse complement.
TCTACAGTTGCGAACAAAAAAAGCACAATTATTAGGATTTAAGAATTATGCTGAGTTATCGCTATATACTAAAATGGCTGAGTCACCACAGCAAGTTCTTGATTTCTTGTTTAATTTAGCTGAAAAGTCTAAAATTTATGCAGAGCAAGACTTATTAGAATTGACTAATTTTGCAAATCAGCTAGATGGACTTGAACAATTGCAGGCATGGGATATTGCCTATTATAGTGAAAAATTACAGGAGCAAAAGTATAGTTATTCAAGTAATGAGTTAAAACAATATTTTCAATTACCTAAAGTTTTTGATGGGTTATTTGATTTAATCAAAAATCTTTATTTAGTGTCATTTATCCCAAATCTAGAAATGACAACTTGGCATAGTGATGTTACTGCATATAATGTGTTACAGCATGGTACTGTGATTGGGCATATTTATTTTGATTTATATGCAAGAGATGGCAAGCAATCTGGTGCATGGATGAATTCAGCACAAAATAGAAATTTTGATAATGGTGAGCCACGGTTGCCAATTGCGTATATTATTTGTAATTTTACAAAACCAATTGGTAATAAACCAAGCTTATTAACTTTTGATGATGTGCAAACATTATTTCATGAAATTGGGCATGGTTTACACCATTTACTAACTACTGTAGATAATTCTGCATTAGCAGGTATTAATGGTGTAGAGTGGGATGCCGTGGAATTACCTTCTCAATTTATGGAGTATTTTGCTTGGGATTATGCTATTATTAAAAATATTACTGCTCATGTAGATACTAAAGAGGTTTTACCAAAAGCTTTTTTTGATAAGTTATTAGCATCTCGTCATTATCAATCAGGGCTACAAATGTTAAGGCAACTTGAGTTTGCTATTTTTGATTTATTAATTCACTCACAATTCAATCCAGAAATTGATGATTATCGTCAAATTTTAGGTGAAGTCCGTCAGCGTATTGCTGTCATTATACCGCCAGATTATAATCGCTTTGCTAATAGTTTTGGACACGTTTTTGCTGGTGGTTATGCTGCAGGTTATTATAGTTATAAATGGGCAGAGGTATTGGCTTGTGATGTGTTTAGCTTATTTGATGGTAAGTCTGGCAGTGAGTTATCTGCATTAGGTGAAAAATTTTGGCGAGAGATTTTAAGTCAAGGAAGTGTTCGTCCAATGATGGATAATTTCCGAATATTAATGGGTAGAGAACCACACATTGATGCATTATTACATTATTCTGGTATGAATTAATCTATAATAATTTATATTAAATACTAACCTATATTGGTTAGTATTTAATATTCTGTGCTAATATAAATACTTATTTAATATTTAATTGAGAATAATAAAAATTATGTATATATTTTATTTTATAGGTTTGTTTATTTTATTACTTATTGCTAGTTTGTTCTCCTTTCTAGAAACTGCAAGTGTAGCGATTTCCGAGCATCGTTTGATTAGTTTAGCTGAATCTAAGAATTGGGCAAAACGAGCTTTGCAATTAAAGCGACAATTGGAAAAAGTTTTAATTTTCAGCTTATTTGGTAATAGTTTTTTCAATGCATTGGTAACAACTTTATCAACGATGTTAGTTTTACAAATATTTGGAGAAGGGCATCAGTTAATTTTATCGCTAGCAACGTTATTTGTTACATTGATGATTATTATTTTTTCTGAAGCAGCACCAAAAATTATTGCATCAAAAAATCCATTGCTAATTTTGAAATTAGTTGCATTACCATTATTTTATTTGTTTATTTTTTCTAAGCCACTTATTTGGTTGATTGATAAGATAGTTTATTTAATCACTAGATTACTCAATGTGGGAGAAGCAGATGGAACATCGCTAGATGAATTGAAAGCAATTATTGCAGATAAACGTTCACCATTTCAAGATAATCACCGGGAAATTTTGTTAAATTCGTTAGAGTTAGAACAACTAACCGTTAAAGAAGTTGTTATTCCACTACGTAATACCGAAATGATTAATTTAGATGACAATATTGGAGAAATTAAGCAAAAATTACATCAGGCACATCATACGAGAATTATTGTTTATCAAAATACGATAGATAATATTCTGGGGTATATTCATGTAAAAGATGTCATGACTTTAGCTGTTGATGACTATAATATTTTGGATTTAACGCAGATCATTCGTAAAATTAGCTATATTCCAGATTTTACATTAATTGTAAAACAATTAAAATACTCTCAACAACTACGAGAGAGAATGTTTTTAGTTGTAAATGAGTATGGTGATATTTTAGGATTAGCTTGTTTAGAAGATATGTTGGAAATAGTTTTTGGTGATTTTACAACTGATTCACCGCATCGCAATTATCAGATTATTCGGGATGAGAATGGTTTTATTGTTGATGGTGCAATGCTTATAAGAGAGTTCAATGAGGCTACTGAATTTGGTTTACCATTTAGTTTTGATGCAATGAGCATTAATGGATTAATCCTTAAATATTTAGGTGATATACCAAGTGTAGGGGTATGTTTTCGTATTGATAAAATTGTGTTTGAAATCATTCAAGTAGGTAAATTTTGGACTGAGCGTGTTCGAGTGAGTCGTTTAGATTAAGCCTTTTTATATCTATATCATGAGTATTACATAATCATGTTAAAATAAGCGTTTCATATTAAATAAAATAATTAGAATAGTGGTGTTTAAAAATAATGGCAATAAATAATGGAATTTTTACAATCTTGCAGCAAACTAATATTTTAGATGCTCAAGAAGTTAAACTAGCAAGTGAACTTGCTATGTCAGGTGGTATTTCTCCAATTGCTGCAGTATGTCAATTAAAACCTGAGCTAACTTCATTCAAAATCATGAAAGTTATTTCAAAATTTTATGGAATTCCGATTCTTGATATCAATGCATATAATTTAGATTTTATGCCTCAAGGTGTTTTACCGACCAATCTGATTATTAATAATAAAATATTGCCTTTAGTAAGTCGTGATAAACGTTTGAAATTAGCCGTGGTTGATCCGACTAATAAAGAGTTATTTGACTCAATTACGTTTAAAACTGGACTGGCTATTGATATGGTTTTGGTTGATGAGCAGCAGTTAAGCATGGTGATAAACCAAAATAGTTCTAATTATTTTACAACAATTCACTTAGATGAAGATGCTTTAGGCGGGATTGAGTTTGCTGATGATGTCTCAGCAGATAACGATATGGTTAATTCAGGTGATGATGATCAACCAATTGTAAAATTTGTGCACAAAATGATTTTTGATGCAGTCCAGCAAGGAGCTTCTGATATTCATTTTGAACCTTATGAAAAAACTTATCGTGTTCGTTATCGGATTGATGGTGTATTAAGTGAAATTGCTACGCCACCTCAAGCATTAAAAGATAAAGTTGCGGCTCGTATCAAAGTTGTCTCTAAATTGGATATTTCTGAACGGCGTATCCCACAAGATGGTAGATTACGACTATCTTTATCTCATAATCAGATTATTGATTTTCGTGTTAGTACATTACCAACTTCATTTGGTGAAAAAATCGTGTTACGGATTTTAGATCGTAAGTCAGCAAGTTTAGGTATTGAGGCTTTGGGTTTTGAACCTAAACAACGAGAAGTTATTATGGACACAATTAATCGTCCATATGGTATGGCTCTTGTAACTGGACCAACCGGCTCAGGTAAAACTGTAACATTATATACGTGCTTAAATTTATTAAATGATTCTAGCCGTAATATTTCAACTGCAGAAGATCCAATTGAAATTCCATTAGCTGGTATTAATCAAGTTGCTATTAATGAAAAAACAGGACTAAATTTTGGTGTTGCCTTAAGGGCTTTTTTACGGCAAGATCCTGACGTTATTATGGTTGGGGAGATTCGTGATAAAGATACCGCCGAAATGGCAATTAAAGCAGCTCAAACCGGACATTTGGTTTTATCAACATTACATACCAATGATGCCCCATCTGCATTGACGCGTTTGGTAAGCATGGGTATTCCTACTTATAATGTTGGAGATGCAATTTTAACGATAATTGCACAGCGTTTGGTACGTAAATTATGTCCAAAATGTAAAAAACTAGCTAAATTAGATGCAACGGCATTATTAAATGCTGGTTTTAGTCAAGAAGATGTTGATAGTGGTTTTCAGCCATATCTTCCAGTTGGTTGTCATGCATGCCATAATACTGGATATAAAGGTCGTGTTGGTGTTTTTGAGGTTATGCCAATTTCAGATGAGTTAAAACGGTTGATTTTACTAAATGTGACATCAGTTGAATTAGCCGCTCAGGCACGCAAAGAGGGAGTACTTAGTTTGCGTCAAAGTGGATTGGTTAAGGTAAAACAAGGTCTGACTTCTATTGCTGAGGTTGAAGCAAATACAAATGAGTAATTATTAGATGAGTTTACGAAGTAAAAAAAATGATAGCAGTTCTTCAGTAAAGTGGTTTTATGAAGGACGAACCAAAAATGGTGATTTAGTGACTGGAACGGTTGATGCTCCAACGGCTATTATTGCTCGAGTAAAATTACGTAAAAAAGATATAATCCCTATTTCCATTAAGCAACGATCTAAGTTTTCGTTTTTTGAAGATGTATTAGATAAATTAAAACCTAAAAAAGTTGTTGTATCTAAAGAAAGCCGTCTTGGAACCTTTGCTAAATTAGCTCGTGCTCGTACTGGCGAAATTCATAATATGATGAAGGGCGAAGATAAAAATAAAACTCCTGATGGTAAAAAGAAGATTAAAAAACCAGTAAAAGATAAAGAAATTACTGTATTTATTAAACAATTTGTTGTTGTTATAAAGTCAGGTGTTCCGTTATTAAAAGCATTTGATATTGTGATTCGGGGACAAGAAAATCGCAAGTTTTTAGAGATTTTAGAGGACATTAAGTTCGGTGTTGAAAATGGTTTAAGTTTATCCGAATCATTTGGTGCTTACCCTAAAGTGTTTGATGCATTATTTATAAATTTCTTAGCCATTGGTGAACAAGGTGGTATTTTAGAAACCTTATTAACTCGCTATCTTGAGTATAAAGAAAGTGTTGATGCAATTCGGCGTCGAGTTAAGTCTGCAATGACTTATCCGATTATTGTTGTGATTGTTTCTGGCTTAGTATTAAGTGTAATTTTAGGATTTGTAGTACCTCAATTTCAGAAAATTTTTGAAAGTATGGGGGCTAAATTACCTGCGCCTACTTTAATTGTGATTGCTGCTTCAAATATAATTGTTAATTATTGGTGGGCCGTCTTAGGTTTTATTATTGGTATGGTGTTTTTGTTTAAGGATTTATATCGTAGGGTTCCACGCTTTCGATTTTTTATTGATAGTGCAATTTTTAAGGTGCCATTATTTGGTGAGTTAGCTCAAAAAACACTAATTTCTCGTTGGACTAGGACATTGTCATTATTATTTGCTGCAGGTGTTCCATTAAATGGAGCTTTACGTTCTATTGCTATGTTAGTTGATAATTATTTATATGGTTCAGTTACTTTAAATATTCAAAAAGATATTGAGGGTGGTAGTAGCTTATATCACTCAATGCAGGCATCTGGAATTTTTCCTGTAATGGTTAACCAAATGGTTGCAGTTGGGGAAGAGGCTGGTTCTCTGGAGTTTTTATTGCAGTCAATTGCTGATTATTATGATCAAGAAGTTGAAATGGTGATTGAAGCTATTTTATCGATGATTGAGCCAGCTACTATTGTGATTCTTGGGGCTGTTTTAGGTTCGATTATTGTTGCGATTTATTTACCATTGTTCCACTTAGGTGATGTTGTAGGTTAAAAAATGTTTGATTCTATTATTAGTTTATTTGAAATAAATTTTATTTTTCGTATCTTTACTTTATTTGTGCTTGGATTATGTGTTGGTAGTTTTTTGAATGTTGTGGTATATCGATTACCAATTATATTACAGAAAACTTGGCGTAATCAATGTGTAGAGGTTCTAGGTAACGAGTGTCAGTTAGATATTGATAACAGTAAATTTAATTTGTCATACCCTAGTTCGCATTGTCCACAGTGTAAATCTAAAATTCCTGCTTGGACAAATATACCAATAATTGGTTTTATTTTACTTAGAGGAAAATGCATTAATTGTAAATCTAAAATCTCATTTCGTTATCCTATTGTTGAACTTTTAACTAGTATTTTATTTGCTCTTGTTGGTTATCATTTTACTGATATTTGGGTAATGACAGGGAGTTTAATTTATATTGGAATTATGTTAAGCTTAATGTTAATTGATTTAGACACGTTTTTATTACCTGATGAACTAACTTTGCCTCTATTGTGGATTGGATTATTATTTAATTTACATGGTGCAATTAGTGGTAGCTTAATTAATTCAGTAGTTGGAGCAATGTTAGGTTATATGATTTTATGGTCTTTATACTGGTGTTTCAAACTAATTACAAAAAAAGAAGGTATGGGATACGGTGACTTTAAAATTTTAGCAGCAATTGGAGCTTGGCTTGGTTGGCAAAATTTAGTTAGTGTATTATTAGTGTCGTCATGTTTAGGCGTGGTTTATGCAATTTTTTTACGTTTAACTGGTAAACTAGAACAGGGTAATCCAATTCCTTTTGGTCCATTTTTGGGTGGTGCTGGGATAGTAACGTTATTATTTGCTAACTACTTGTTCCCAACAATCATTATTAGTTAGAATTAGTATAGTATGTTAGTTATTGGATTAACTGGGTTAATTGGTAGTGGTAAATCAACTGTTGCTGAATTATTTGCTGAATTAGGTGTGAAAATAATTGATACTGATGTTATTGCACACCAGATAACTGCACCTAATCAAATTGGTTTAATTAATTTAGTAAGCTTTTTTGGCACTTCAATATTATTATCAGATGGTTCGTTAGATCGAGTTAAATTACGAGAATTAGTATTTAATAATGAAAAATATCGGCTTAAATTAGAGAGTATTTTACATCCTCTTATCTTGAATCAAGTTAAATCTGATTTAAACAATATTCGAGCAAGTAATTATTGTTATACGATGCTTGTAGTTCCTTTATTATTTCGTAGTCCAAAATATTTACAATTAACTTTAAGAAATATCTTTGTTGATTCAGAGTATGACTTATTAATTAAACGATTAGCACACCGTAGTGGATTAACTAAGATACAAGTTGATAATATTTTATTGCAGCAAGTTAGTCGTGAGCAACAATTAGCTAATGCTGATGATATTATTTTTAATAATGGTGATTTAGATGAACTTAAAAGACAAGTAATTAAGTTGCATAATAGTTATTTGAATATGAGGTTTTAAATGAAAATAACAAATAAAGTTACATTTGGACTACCTAAATCTGTTATTCGTTTAATTGGTTGGGTTACATTTTTAATATTTTTTGTAACTTTTTGTCTTCCATTAATTTTTTTCTATTATTTGTTTGATGCGCAACAAGTTAAGCAGATGGTAATTAATCAATTTAATAATAAAAATTATTCGGTAGTAATTAATGGTAGTGTTGAGCCTCGTTCATGGCATGGTTTAAGTTTGTTTATTTCAGATTTAACCGTTGAGGATAAAGCAAAGCATAAAGTTTTACATGTAAATACGGCTAATTTTCAATTATCGTGGTTAGATTTGATCGTGGGTCATTATCGTGTACGTAGAGCAGCATTAAATGGATTAACATATTATCAAGGTGATTCAAAACAAACGAATTATACTGAGTTGTTGAACTATCAAAACATAGCTCATTCTGAATTTAAAAATATTACTCATTTATCGGTAAGTAATTTTACAGTTATGAATCACAGTGGTACGTTCATTTTAAAAGATGCCGCGTTACGTATTGATAATCTGGAGGAAAATCCTGCATTTACTATGCAGTTTAATTTGATTAAATATGCGGCTAAATTTAGTATGCAAGGTCAGGTTTCCAAAATTGACGATGATAATATTAATTTGCAGACTTTAACAATGTCATTATCGTCACCGAAATATAATTTTGAGATTCAATCTACTGGACATTATGCCTATAAATTACAAGAGTTATGGCTTGAAAATGGGCGTGGAAGTGTTAAGTTAGACAATTATCAGGGTGTTATAACTTTAGAAAATGCTTTACTGTCTAGTTACGGGATAACTATAAATAACTTATCTAGTACGTTAAATGGTATTAATAATGCATCCAATAAGAGTTTAATCTTAAATACGGATCGTTTAAACAGTAATGATTTTAACCATTTTCAAGTTAGTCAATTATCTAGTAAATTTGAAATTTTGAGTTCAGAACATAATTTAGTAATGGATGTTGATTTACCAAGTTTCAAATTTGATAGTAATTTTAATGTGAATAGTAATTGTGATGTTAGTTTGAAATATGCGCGATTAAGTCATCAAGAAATCTTATTTGATAGTAACTTATCTGGTAAATGTAGTTTGGATACTAATAATCAGTTAATTGGTTTTCAATCGTCAGGTAAAATTAATCAATCTCCAGCGTCTGTAAATTTAGATTATAAATTTGGTGAGTCAATACCCAATATTAAACTTGATGCAACCCTAAATTTTTTCGATGCAAGTAGATTTATGGCAAATAATAAAGAAAAAGTTTCGTTGTATTATAATCAGGAAAGCCTGCCGTTTAATTGGTTAGGCTCTGCAAATATTGTTGCCAATTTAAAACTTAATCAATTAAAGTTAGTCAATGTAGCTTTGAATAATATCACTACTCAAATTAATATAGATCACAATAAATTAGATGTAAGTAATTTTAGTGGTCTTGGTTATGGTGGTGCATTAAATGGTACGATGTCAGTCACTAAAATTGGTGAATCATATAATGTAGATTTTCAAAATATTATTAAAAATATTAATTTACAAAGTGCATTTAATAGTCTATTTGGTGTATCAGCAATTAAAGGTTTAGCTGATGTGGTTATTAATACTTCTGCGCAAGGAGTCAATAGTTACGCTGATTTACATAAAAAATTAAGTGGTAAAATTAATATGTCTGTAAATAATGGTGGATTTAGTGGTATTGATTTTAGTTTGTTTTTAAGTCCTGAGAATTTAGCTGCATTCCAAAATGGAGCGGCTGTTATGACTAATTTTACTAGTTTGGGTGCAGATTTTGAGTTTAAAGATGGAATTTCAAAAGCTGGTGCTATTAAGTTTAGCTCTCCTACAATTACAGCTAAAGGAAGTGGTGTAATTAACTTTGCAGATACGACACTGAATTATAATCTAGTAATCGCTAGTATTCTACCGCATAATACACAAAATTTGAAATCTGTTTCTATTCCTATTATTATTAACGGTAACTTATTTAGTCCCAAAATATATATTCAAAATATGACATTAAATGCGACTAAAATTATACCTTCATCAAAAAAAACATTGTCAAAAAAAGAAAAGAAATAATTATTATGAACATTATAAAAGTACCAATACCTAGTAAACAGGATTTAATTAAAATGTATATTCAGCAATTTAAAAATGGTGGGTTATTTGTGAAAGGACGTTTTGATTATGATTTGGGGGCAGATGTTTTTTTATTAATTACCTTACCTGAAACTAATGAAAGTATTGCTGTAAATGCAAGTGTTAATTGGATAAGTCCAGAAACTGCAGTTGGTTATCCAGCTGGTATTGGTGTTCAATTTACTGGAGATAAAACAGGATTAGAAGCTAGATCAAAAATTGAAATTATGTTAGGTGGACTTTTACAAAATCAACAGGTAAGCTATACGTTTTAAAGAGGTTAGAATGTTACGAGGATGTATTACGGCGATTGTTACGCCAATGTTTCACAATGGTGAGATTGATTATGATAGTTTAACAAAATTTGTTAATTGGCAAATTGATAGTGGGGTTAGTGGCTTAGTTGTTGTTGGGTCAACAGGGGAATCCGCTGCATTGAGTGAAGAAGAAAAATTCGCAATAATTAAACACGTTATTGAAGTTAACTCGGGTAGAGTAAAAGTTATTGTTGGTAGTGGTACTGCTGCTACATCACCAACTTTAGATTTTATTCGCAAAGTTAATCAAGTTAGTGGTGTTGATTATTTAATGTGTTTGGTGCCTTATTATGTTAAGCCTACACAAGATGGTTTATATCAGCATTTTGTTGCTGTAGCTAAAGAGTCTGCTTATCCAGTTATTTTATATAATGTACCTAGTAGAACCGCTATTGATTTACATGATGATACAATTTTACGCTTAGCTAATGTTAATAATATTATTGGTATAAAAGATGCAACAGGAGATATTAAACGCTGTACATATTTATTAGCTAATAAACCAGAGCACTTTTTACTATTTTCTGGTGATGATGCAAGTGGTTTGGCATTTATGTTAGCTGGTGGTAATGGAGTTATATCTGTGGTAAGTAATATTTGTCCACAATTATTTAGTCAAATGTGTGATTATGCTTTAAGTAGTAACCAGAAAGAGGCTTTATTGATTAATCAACGCTTGATTAAGTTATATGATTTGCTTTTTATTGAGGCGAATCCTATTCCAGTTAAATGGGGGCTTTTTGTTGAAAATAGATTGAAATCGGCAACTTTACGTTTACCTTTAACCGAGTTAAGTAATCATTACCATAATGATTTACAGAATGCATTAAATTTAATTAAGAGGGATTAGAATGCAAAATAATTTTAAGTATAGTTTGTTGAGTTTAGTTATTGCAGGTTTATTAGCTGCATGTAGTACCGTTGATACTCAGGCAGTTTTTACTTCTGCGGCACCTCGTCAATCTGTTGATTTAGCTACACCACCTGGTTTGTCTTCGCCTGATTTATCTACATCATATAAAATGAATAATTTAAGTGGACAAGCTGGTTATCAAGTTAATAATGTTAGTAATATGTATATCGCAACTGGAGGTTCTCAACGTTGGTTAGTTATGGAGAGCCAAACTGTAAATACTGTGTGGCCAATGGTTTTGGCATATGTTAATCAAGTTGGATTGACTGTAAAATATCAAAACCCAGCTATTGGTGTAATACAATCTGATTGGGCTTCTCGTAATACAGCAGTTCCACAAGGAAATAGTCTCCGTGGAATTTTTGATTGGATTGGCTGGGGAAGTATGTATTCATTAAATTCAATGTATATGTATCGAGTGACATTGTGGCAAAATGGTAATAATGTGGTGATGATGGCGACTAACTATCAAATGGATGAAGAATATTTAGGGTGTAGTTCACCTGGAATTGCTAATACTTCAACTAAAGCGTCTTCAGATCAACAACAAACTAAATGGATTCCACGTCCACCAAATCCACAACTAGAATTAGAATTTTTAACTCAGTATATGACATTTGCTGGATTGCCTCAAGAAGAAATCAAAAAGGCAGTTGCGGCAGTTAATGCTACAGTTATTAAAAATGCAACGGTTGTGAATAATCAGGTAATTGTCAATGATCAATTTGATAGAGCTTGGTGGCGTACTGCAATAGCATTAGATCGTGTCGGTTTAGGAGTTGTTGATAAAAACCGAGCAAATGGTGAATATGATGTTTATCCATTACAATCGCAAATTGAAGATCCAGATCCAAGCTTTTTACAAAAATGGTTTGGTTCGGAATCAGATAATAAACAATTAGGTCCAAAAGCATTGTATTCAGTAAAATTAACAGCTCAAGGTAATCAAACTGCTATTTCTCTTAAATTATATGATAATAACAGTATAGATCCTAAATTTACTGAACATCAGCAAAAATACCTTACTGAACTGGCTACTCAATTACAATAATAGGTAAATTATTATGAAGTTGCTAAATCAATGTTTAGAGCAGCTTTACCAAACCTCAAATAAGACTCCTCAAGAGCAAAGAGATGCATTAATTGATGTGTCTCGTCGGGGTTTTTTGAAGCAAGTATTAAGCGCAACTACATATGGAATAGCTATGAGTACTTGTGCACATAAAACATTTGCAGAGGGAATTAATGGTCTACCTGATTTAGGTGATAGTGATAGAAGTAATTTAACACCATATCAGGCAGATCAACTTGGGCAGCAAGTTATTTATAGTATCTATTCCCAAGGGAGTATGTTAGAAGACTATGATTGTTTGGACTATCTCAATAATATTGGTGGAGAATTAGCAAGTTTCTCACCTTTAGCAGGTCAACCGTTTAATTTTTATTTAATTAAAGATCGTGATATTAATGCATTTGCGTTGCCTGGTGGTTATATTTGTGCCAATAATGGTTTGATTTATAATACATTGTCTGAAGCAGAGTTAACCTCAGTATTAGCCCATGAAATTGGGCACGTTGTTCAACATCATATTTTTCGTAATATTAGTGTACAAAATAGAGCTCAATGGATGGGGATGGCGGGTCTTTTAGCCGGTGCTTTATTAGCACCAATTAATCCAGGTCTTGCTATTGTTGCAGCACAAGGTGGGCAGGGTGTTGGTGTTCAAAATATGTTAGCTTTTTCTCGAGATTATGAGCGTGAGGCGGATCGAGTTGGGCAACAGTTAATGTATAAAGCAGGTTTTGATGCTCACGCTATGCCAGAGTTTTTTCAACGAATGCAGGATACATATAAATTTGATACGAATGAAGCGTTAGCTTTTTTACAAACCCATCCAGTTACAAGTGAACGTCTAAGTGAGGCTGAGTCTCGTGCGAATCAGTTGCCTGTTAAAATGCGTCAAGATAGTAATAGTTTTTTACTAATTCGTGAAAAATGTAGAGTTCGTCAGTTAGGTAATGATGATTCAATTCGGTTTTATGAAAGTGCTATTGCAAGTAAGCGCTATGTTAGCTTAGATGCTCAATATTTTGGGCTTTCATTAGCTCAGTTCATGAAGAAGAATATCAAAGAAAGTACTGATGCTTTGAATAAAATTACGCAACCTAGGTATCAATCACATCCTGCTGTACTTGGTTTGCGCGCTCGTCAACTTATTGCCATGAGGCAGTTTAATCTTGCGGATAAACTTTATGATCAAGCGTTAGCTGATTATCCTAATAATAAAGGTTTATGGATGGGGCAACTTGAGTTTTTAATGGCTAGTCGGAGTTATATAAAAGCAGGTACTCGATTGGATAAACTGGTTCAAAACTTTCCAAAGGATCCAGATGTGTGGGATCAGTATGCTATTTTATATGCGGATGATAAATTTGATAATCCAATTCGCTATCACTATGGATTAGGTACAGAGTATTATGTCTTAGGTAATTTTAGTGGTGCACTTAATCAGTATCAGTCAGCATTAAAAGCTAAAATTCAACAGCCAGGTGACGATGATATTCAACAGTTAGTTAGTTCTAGAATTCCTGATACGATGCGTAATTTACGTAATTAAACTATACTGTAACAAAATGATAGGTAAATTCTACTAGTTGTTGCGTAAATAAGGTATAATTAGCAACAAATATTGACATTTGGCAGTTAAATAAGAGGTGGTTTTATGACAAAGCTTGAAAATAGATACCAATATCAAAATTTATATAATATAGTGACGACCAACGCACAACAGTCCCCAAATAAAGTAATTATTCATGAAGAAGATATTAAAATAACAAATCTTCAATTGTTGGAATACGTTGATACAGTTGCAAGTTATCTTGCAGATTATGGTATTCAAGCAGGAGATAAAGTTGCATTAGTAATGTCTAACTCATGGCAATATATTGTTAATTTATTTGCCATTGGTAAATTAGGTGGTGTAGTTGTTGGCATTAATAATTTTCTAAAAGAAGATGAAATATCTTATATTTTAAATGACTCTCAAGCAAAAATTTTATTTTCATCAGCTAAGTTTGCTAAAGAAACTAAAGAGCAAATTATTAAAACTGATGTAAAAAAAATTATTTGGGTAGATGGTCTTCCTCTGGAAAACGATAAAAATATTGATTATACTAAACTAATTCATGCACCTCTTAATACTGCTAAATTTGCGAATTTAACTGCAAATGACTTGGCTTTTATTGTTTATACCTCAGGTACTACTGGTAAACCTAAAGGAGCCATGCTTGCCTTCAAAAACATTCATTCAAATGTTTGTTCATGTTTAGAACAGTTAAAGGTTAAGCATGGAAAAATTCCAATGATTTGTTATCTGCCAATGTTTCATGCTTTTACTTTAACTGTAACCGTTTTATTACCAATTGTAACCAACAGTGGAGTAGTTGTAATTCGTTCTATTGCAACTAAAGGCGATTTTGCTAAATTAATTAAACAGATTTTGTTAAAAAGAATACCTTATTTTACAGGTGTTCCAGATGTATATAGTGCATTAGCCAAAGCTAAATTACCATGGTATTTCCACTGGTTTCATAATGTTAAGGGCTTTATTTCTGGAGCCGCACCTTTGGCTGAAGAGACTATGAGACGTTTTGCTAATTCATTTAAGCGTGGTACATTGGTACAGGGATATGGAATTAGTGAATGTTCACCTGTAGTATCTGTAAATGTACCTTGGGCAAATCGAGTTGGTTCTGTAGGTAAAGCGTTACCTAGTTATCAGGTTGAATGTTTCGATGATGAGATGAAACAGTTACAACGGGGTGAAATTGGAGAGATTTGTGTTAAGGGTGATTGCGTGATGATGGGATATTTTAATCGTCCTAAAGACACAGAGGAAACAATTATTAATGGTTGGTTTAAAACTGGCGATATTGGTAAAGTTGATGAAGATGGATATGTGTTTATATTAGATCGTAAAAAAGACTTAATTATCAGTAAAGGTATGAACATCTATCCTCGTGAAATTGAAGAAATTATCTATACACATAATAAAGTGAATGCTTGTGCTGTTATTGGTATAAAAGATAATGAGGCAAATGAAACACCAGTTGCTTATATCGAGTTAAAAGAACATGAAACGGCAACAGAAGCAGAAATTCGTGATTTTATGCGACCACACTTAGCACCATTTAAACAACCTCGTAAAATTATTTTTATTGATAATTTACCTCGTAATGCGACTGGTAAAATTTTGAAACGAGAACTACGGGATAGATTAGCTAATGATATGAATAAATAGTGTTAAAATGCAACCATTGTTTTTATTTTGGTTGCTTTTTAATTAAATATAAACCAGCCATAAACGTGATAATTATGCCAGATATTTGTACCGCATTAAG